>JALYLL010000001.1 GCA_030774255.1 Chloroflexota bacterium
GGGCAGCGCGGTGTACCTCGTTGGCAGCGACACCGGGCGGGATGGGATCGCGGGCGCATCGCTGCTCGCGTCGTTCGAGCTCGGCACGGGTTCCGACGAGAAGCGCCCGTCGGTCCAGGTGGGCAACCCGTTCCTCGAGAAGCTCCTGCTCGAAGCCACGCTCGAGCTCGTCGCCGCGGATGCGATCGAGGCTGTTCAAGACCTCGGCGCCGCCGGCCTCACCTGCGCGGTCAGCGAGGTCGCAGCAAAGAGCGGCGTCGGCATGCGCATCGATGTCGCATTGGTTCCGCGCCGCGCGCGCGCGATGTCGCCATACGAAGTGATGCTGAGCGAGTCGCAAGAGCGAATGCTTGTCGTGGCGCGCCCCGGCCGCGAGCGCGACGTCGAGCGCATCTTCAAACGCTGGGAGCTACACGGCACCCGCATCGGCGAAGTCACGGCCGAGCCACTCCTCAAGATCTTCGATGCCGACCAGCTGGTCGCAGAGCTCCCGCCGCGATCACTTGCCGACGATGCGCCCGAGTACGACATCTCATCGCTTGCCAACGCATACGCCTCGGCCGAGGGGGCTGCCGTGCTCGCGGGTCCCTTCGCGCCTCCAAGCGCTCTTCGACTGCGGCCAAGCGACGGCGAGACTCCCGCTGCGCCGTCAGCCCCCTCGTCCGATTCTTCTTCGTCGGCCGCTCTTCGAAAGATTGGCCTTGAGCTCCTCGAACTCCTAGCGTCGCCGGCGGTCGCCTCGCGGCGAGCGATCTACCGCACGTACGATCAGATGGTCGGCACCGACACGGTCGTCGGTCCGGGTGCCGATGCAGCTGTGATGCGCATCAAGGGTCGCCCTGACGGCATCGCGATCGCGATCGACGCGCAGCCACGACTCGCGGCGACAGATCCGTATGTCGGCGCGGCATCCGCGGTCGCGGAGGCGACACGCAATCTCGTGTGCATGGGCGCGACCCCGCTCGCCATTACCGACTGTCTCAACATCGGCAATCCCGAGCGGCCGAGGGGCGCATGGGAGCTCACTCGGACGGTCGAGGGGATCACCGCGGCGTGCGACGCGCTCGGCGTTCCCGTTGTGTCCGGCAACGTGTCGCTCTACAACGCGACGCACGGCGCGGACATCTGGCCGACCGCGGTGATCGGCGCGGTCGGGCGGCTCGCCGACGTGACGAAGCACATCCCGCCAACGAGTGGCAAACCCGGCGACGTCGTCCTGCTCGCGGGAAGCGCTCAGGTGTCGCTCGGCGTATCGGCGTACGGCGCCGCGCGTGACATCCACGAAGGACCGGTCGCCATCGACCTCGCGCTCGAGGCGCGGTTGCAGCGGTTCGTCCTGACGGCACACGCGCAAGGCGCGATACGCGCGGCACACGACCGCGATGCGGGTGGCCTGGGCGTCGCTCTGGCGGAGATCGCCATACGCGACCGTATCGGCATGAAGGTCACGCTCCCCGCGATCCGCGGGATCGACAAGCGCGTCGCGCTCTTCGGGGAAGGGCCGTCAGGTATCGCCCTCGTCATCGACCCCGCCCGCGAGAACGATGTCCGCGCGCTCGCGCGCGAGCACGACGTCCCACTCTGGACGCTCGGCACGATCGGCGGCGATCTTCTCGAGGTCGCGCCGGTCCTCGGCACGCCGGTGATCGCCCTCGCCGAGGCGCACGCGCGCGGGCTCGGGCGCGCGCTCGGGAGGGACGTCTAGATGTGCGGCATCGTCGGCATCTGGAATCCCGAGCGGGCCGATCAGACCGAGGCCGCGCGCCTCGCGTTCTTCGCGCTCTACGCCCTCCAGCACCGCGGTCAGGAGTCCGCCGGCATCGCGGCGACAGACGGCCGCGACATGCGGATCGTCCGGCGCATGGGCCTGGTCGGTCAGGTGTTCAGCGAGCCCGACCTCGGCGTGCTCGGCGGCCGCGCGGCGATCGGACACACGCGGTACTCGACGACCGGCAGCTCGCGAATCCAGAACGCGCAGCCGATGGTCGTGCGCGTCGAGGAGCTGGGTGAGCTCGCGATCGGTCACAACGGCAACTGCATCAACGCGCGCGACCTGCGCGAAGGTCTCGCGCGCGACGGCGCGCAGTTCACGACGTCGAGCGACACGGAAGTTATCGCACAGACCATCGCGCGGGAGGACGGGGCGACGTGGGACGAGCGTCTCACGCGTGGTCTCCCGAAGCTGCAGGGCGCCTGGTCACTCGTGATCCTCACACCGTCCGCGCTCTACGCCGTCCGCGATCCGCTCGGCGTGCGCCCGCTCTGCCTCGGCCGAAAGGGCGATACCTGGCTCGTCGCGAGCGAAACCTGCGCGCTCGAGACGGTCGGCGCGAGATTCATCCGCGACGTCGCGCCAGGCGAGGTCCTCCGGATCGACGACCGCGGCCCCGTCACGGTCGCCGACTTCGCGGCGAGCCGCCGGGGTCTCTGCGTCTTCGAGCACGTCTATCTCGCATCGGTCGCTAGCGATCTCGAAGGCGTGTCCGTTTATGCGACGCGCGAGCGCATGGGCGAGACGCTCGCCGACGAGCATCCGACTGCGGCCGACGTCGTCGTTCCCGTGCCTGATAGCGCGATCCCCGCCGCGGTGGGCTACGCGCGCCGGAGCGGCATTCCGTTCCGCGAGGGGCTGATCAAGAACCGGTACATCGGCCGCACGTTCATCCAGCCGTCGCCGGAGCTGCGACGACAGGGGGTCGCGCTCAAATACAACGCGCTCCACGACGTCCTCCATGGAAAGCGCGTGGTGGTCGTCGACGATTCGATCGTTCGCGGATCGACGAGTGGCCCGATCGTCGAGCTCCTTCGCGCGCATGGCGCGACCGAGGTGCACATGCGCATCTGTTCTCCGCCGATCCGTCATCAGTGCTTCTTCGGCGTGGACATGGCCCGTCGCGACGACCTCATCGCGTCGCGCAAGGACATCGAATCGATCCGCCAGCACATCGGGGCGGATTCGCTCGGCTATCTCTCGCTCGAGGGCATGGTCGCCGCGACCGGCGGCACCGTGGGCGAGCTCTGCACGGCGTGCTTCACCGGCGACTATCTCGTACCGGTGCAGCTCGAGCTCGCCAAGGACTCGCTCGAGGCCGAGCCGGTGAAAGCGTGAGCCTGACGTACCGCGACGCCGGCGTGAACATCGCGCGTGCCGAGGACGCGCTCTCAAGGGTGAAGGACCGCATCGCCCGGACGAGGCGCCCCGAGGTCATCGGTGACGTGGGGCAGTTCGGCGGACTCTTCGCGTCGCCCGGCGCGGACAAGGTCCTCGTCGCGACGACGGACGGTGTCGGCACGAAGCTCGAGCTCGCCCAGCTCCTCGACCGCCACGAGGTCGTCGGCGCGGATCTCGTCCATCACTGCGTGAACGACGCGCTCGCGATGGGCGCCGAGCCCCTCTTCTTCCTCGATTACTTCGCGACCTCGAAGATCGATCCGGCCGTGTTCGCTCGAGTCGTCGGTGCGATGGCCGACTCGTGCGCGAGCTTCGGGATCGCGCTCCTCGGCGGCGAGACCGCGGAGATGCCGGGAATGTATGCCGCCGACACGTACGATCTCGCGGGCTTCCTCGTCGGCGTCGTCGATCGCGAGAAGATCCTGGGACCGCGGCGCGTTCGCGAAGGTGACGCCCTCTTGGGGATCCCGTCGACCGGCCTGCACACGAACGGGTATTCGCTTGCGCGCGAGATCTGCGCGCGCCGTGCGATGCACGAGCGGAGCGCGTCGCTGCGCGACGTGTTGCTCGCGCCGCGCGAGGCGCTCGGTGGCGCGACGCTCGGCGCCTCGCTGCTCGCGGTGCACCGCCCGTATCTCGCGGAGATCCGCGCGCTGCGCGCGGTCGCCGACGTCCATTCCATCGCTCATGTCACCGGCGGAGGGTGGGAAGGAAACGTTCCGCGCGCACTGCCCGACGGCACGGCTGCGAGGATCGACCGCGAGTCCTGGGAGGTACCGGCCGTCTTCACACTTCTCGCCCGACTCGGCGACCTCGAAGAGATCGAGCAATTCGACACATGGAACATGGGGATCGGCCTCGTGGTCGCGATCGCCGCGGACGCGTTGGATGCCGCCCGTGCGGCAGTCCCCGGCGCCGTTGCGCTCGGAAAGGTCGTCCCACATTCAGCTGGTCGGAGGGTGATCTTCGGATGACATTGCCGGTCGCGGTCCTGGTCTCGGGGCGTGGATCGAATCTTCAGGCGATCCTCGATGCGTGCGCGTCAGGCGTGCTCGATGCGCGTGTGGCGATCGTGGTCTCGAATCACGCCGGCGTTCCCGCCTTGCAGCGGGCTGCGCTCGCTGGAGTGCCGAGCGCCGTTTTCACGCTGCGCACCTACGCGGACCGCGCGGCGGCCCACTCGGCGATGGCCGTGGCTATCGCGGGACTCGGCGCCGAGCTGGTGGTGCTCGCGGGCTTCGACCACATCCTCGCGCCGATCTTCTTCGTGCGACTGGCGGGCGTGCCCGTGATCAACCTCCATCCCGCGCTGCTGCCGCTGTTCGGGGGTCGCGGCATGCACGGCGACA
>JALYLL010000002.1 GCA_030774255.1 Chloroflexota bacterium
CTCGCCGTGATCGAAGGCGTGAGCCATCTCGCGGCGCGTGAGCCGCTCGGAGATCCGCGGTGGGCCTTTGCGGTCCTAGGACTCGCTGCACTCCTTGAGAGTTGGTCATTGCGGACGACGATCCGGACTAGTCGACTAACGAAAGGTGGCCTCACCTGGTGGCAGCTTCTTCGGGTCACCAAGGCGCCGGAGATCATCGTCGTCTTCCTCGAGGATCTCGGGGCGCTCATCGGTATTTGCATCGCGCTGATCGGGGGTCACCCTCGCGACGCTGACCGGGGAAGGCGCGTGGGATGCCGTCGCCGCGATCGCCATCGGCGTGCTCCTGATGGCGATCGGGCTGCTCGTGAATCGGGAGACGCAAAGCCTCCTCATTGGGGAGTCCGCGACCGTAGAGGTCGTCGCGGCGATCCGGCAGGCCATCGCGAGCACCGAAGGGATCAAAGGGGTGGGCGACCTCCGGACGATCCACGTTGGACCCGATGACCTCGTGATCGCGGCCGGTATCGTGGTCGATCCGTCCGAGAGCGCGACTGGCATCGCTCGAGCCATAGTTGAAGCGGAAGCGCGTGTTCGCCGCGTGGCGCCGTTTCGGACCGTGATCTACCTCGAACCGCGCGTGCCTAAGCCGAGGCGAGCCTCAGACGACTAGCCGCGTGCCCTAGAACCCGAGCACCTCGTCGACTAAGACGACGGTGATGCGGCCGGGCAAGACCTCGCGGTTGATGATCAGAATCTTGTTCACACCGGTGTGCTTGCCATACGCCGCCAGCGCACGGGCTTCCTCGAGTGGGAGGGCGTATTCGTCGATGCGACGCAGCGCTTCGTCGAGATCGGACACGATCTTCTGCGTGCCCACGAGAAGGATGACTCGCCCGGCACCGGCGACGTATGGGCCGAGCTGGCTGCCACCGGCTGAGGCCGCGACCAGCGATCCGGTCTCCGTGACTGCCTGCACGCTGCCGAGCATCACGTCGGGCGCGGAGATCAGTCGGCGGATCTCGGCAGCCTGCGTTTTCCGATCCATGGTTCGGACACGTGGGCGGAGGGGGTCGTAGCGACCAGACTTCTCGATCTCGTCCGCGATGCCCGACTGCTCGAGTGATCGCGAGGCGCCCAATTGCACCTGCGATCCCTGCGGAATGAGACTCACGACGATCCGTTTGGCGTCCGCCGCGTCTGTGGCCAGATGGACGCTGATTCCGTTCGCCTCGAGGGCGGCCGCCGTCCGCAACACACGAGCGTCGTCCGCAGGCACGCCGAACCGGCTGCCTGGCCGATCGAGGGCGACGTCTTGTTCGGTGATCACTGACCCCTCTCCGGGTGCTTATCGACTATAGTTGCCGGTGCAACTACCTTCTGGGAACAATCTCGCGCGGATCCTTGTTCCACGTACGACATGGAAATTGGCGTTGACAGCTTCGCGGCGGCATTAACCGAGAGCAGCATCGCGGTCAGTCAGTCGGATCGTCTACGCGATCTGCTCGAAGAGATCGAGCACGCCGATCAGGCCGGTCTGGACGTGTTCGGGGTCGGCGAGCACCATCGCAAGGAGTTTCTCGACTCGGCACCCGCGGTGATCCTCGCGGCGGCCGCGGCACGCACCAAGCGAATTCGCTTGACGAGCGCCGTGACGGTCCTCAGTGCGGCCGACCCGGTGCGCGTGTTCCAGGAGTTCGCCACGCTCGACCTCATTTCTCAGGGCCGTGCCGAGATGGTGGTGGGCCGCGGCTCATTCATCGAGGCCTTTCCCCTGTTCGGCCTCAACCTGGAGGACTACGACTCTCTCTTCGCGGAGAAGCTCGATCTCTTGCTCAAGATCCGTGAGAACGAGCACGTGCACTGGTCAGGTCGCCACCGACCTGCGTTGACCGGGCAGGCCGTATACCCGCGACCTCTGCAGGATCCCCTGCCGATCTGGCTGGGCGTTGGCGGCACGCCAGAGTCATTCGTTCGCGCCGGGGCGCTCGGGCTCCCGTTGATGGTCGCGATCATCGGCGGCGAAACGCGACGCTTCCGGCCGCTCGTCGATCTTTATCGCGAGGCCGGCCGGCGAGCTGGATTCTCGCCCGATCGATTGAAGGTCGGTGTCCATAGTCTTGGCTACGTCGCGGAGACGGCCAAACAGGCCGCGGATGACTTCTTCCCGGGATACGCGCGAGCGTTCACCACCATCGGGAAGGAGCGCGGATGGGGCCCCATCACACGTGCGCAGTTCGAGGCCCAGATCACACCGAACGGCGCGCTGTTGGTCGGCGATCCCGAGGAAGTGGCCGCGAAGATCCTGCGACACAGTGAAGCCTTGGGCGGCATCTCCCGCATCACGTTCATGATGAACGGCGCCTCTCTGCCGCACGAGAAGCTGATGAGCGCGATCGACCTGATCGCCAGCCGCGTCGCCCCGGTTGTGCGCGAAAAGGTCACCACAGCCGCGTAGAGAGGCGGCCCCTTTCAGTGACCTCCTTCACGGGTCGGGAGCGGCAAAAGCGGAAGCGCGTAAAAGAGCGCGGTGAGACCGTAGACCGCAAGGCTGGCCACTGGCGCGACGAAAGCCAGTGCGATGCCCAGGGTGTACGCCGCGAGGCCTATCGGGAACAACCGGCCTTCCTGGCGGATGCGGCGCGCCGCCGCGCCATCGCCAACGAGCCGGTGATCGTGCGTGGCATAGAGAAAGACGCCGGTGAAGCCGATCGCGATAAGGACCGCACCGAGTCCGTAGACGACAAGCGCCGCTGTCGCGCCGTGCTCCGAGAGGATGTACTGACCGACCAGCGCCGTGGGGAACGGTACGATCCCGACGGCGATCAGCAACATGAGGTTCAGGTACAGAAAGCGCCGGTCCACGCGCTTGCAGTGCTCGAGCAGAGTGTGGTGGTTGACCCAGATGATGCCGATCGTGAGGAAGCTCACGAGGTAGGCGGCATACGCTGGCCACAGCCGCAGGAGCGCCGCGCCAAGATCGGTCGTGTCGGCGGGTACGCGAAGCTCGAGCACGAGGAGCGTTGCGGCGATCGCGAAGACACCGTCGCTGAAAGCTTCGAGCCGGCTCGTCCGCATCCCGCTCAGTCTGAACGAGCCGGACAAACGCGCTAGCGAAGGTCGATCGCTTCACACACCGGGGTCTGGCTCACGCCGGGCGTGGGGCCGCCGCTCATCCCATAGAGCGTCCCTCCGACGGCGACCACACCGAGGCCGTGCCGCGACGTCGACAGGTCCGGGCCGCGCGTCCACTTGCCCGTGGCCGAATCGAACATGTCGAGCTCCCTGAACGTTCCGAGCGGCTGTTCGCCACCCGTGACGAACAGGCGAGATCCGATCGCCGCCGCGCCGACCCCTCCGCGGGCCGTCGGTGCGTCGGGCATGGATCGCCACGCGTCGGAGCCCGGGTCGTAGCACTCGAAGGCCGCCAGGTTCTGTAGCAGCGAGAGCTTGCGCCCTCCGATCGCGCAGACGCGACCGTCGAGCGCGGCAGCGGCGAGGTGGTCGCGCGGCGTGGGTAACGGAGCCGCGGTGGTCCACCGATCCGCCGCGGTGTCGTAGACGTACGTCGGACTCACGAGGCGATCGCCCTGCGCGCCACCCACGATGTAGATGCGGCCGCCGATCGCGACGGCTCCGCCCTGCGAACGCGGCGCCGGCATCGGCGCGATCTCGCGCCAGCCCTCTTCGCCGAAGAAACGGAAGGATCGCGCGACCGAGACCCCGTTCACGTTCCCGCCGAACACGTACAGGCCCGGCGTCCCCGCCGTATCGACACCCGCGGCCATCGCGTGGTCGACCGCTATCGGGTAGCGCGGCGCTGTCGACCACCGATCGGCGACGTACGTCTCCACGACGTTGCCGCCGCCGAATCCGCCGACCACATAGACGACCCCACGAAAGGCGGCGGCCGCCACCTCGCTGCGCGGGGTGGTGATGTCAGCGACGCGTCGCCACGCGGCCGCGGCCGTTGCAGCGGCGGGCGGAGAAGCCGAACCGAACGTCGTCGTGCGCGCCGGCACACCATCGATCGGGCGGCAGGCCGCGAGCACGAGGACGACCGCGAGCGCTCGGCGCATCACTCCTATATATAGGTGCGAATGTCGGACGAGGCCATCACCGCGTTCGCAGGACTGGTGGCGTCGTTCCTTTCGGGGCTTCTCGGGATCGGCGGCGGCCTGGCGCTGACACCTCTCCTCCTCTATCTCCCGCCGGTCCTCGGCGGCGCGGCCATCCCGGTGAAGATCGTGACGGGGCTCACGATCGTGCAGGCCATCTCCGGAAGCGTGCTCGGCGCGTTGCGGCACCGCGCGTACGGCAACGTGTCGTCGCGGCTCGTCTGGCTTATGGGTCCACCGAGCGCCGTCGCGTCCCTCGTCGGCGCGTTCGTGTCTCGCGACACACCGGACAGCGTCATCCTTCTCGTGTTCGCGATCCTCGCATTCGCCGGCGGGGTGATGCTCCTGCTCCCGGTCACGCCACGCGACGAGCGCGCCGAGGACATCAGCGCGGATCCGAAGCTCGCCATTCCGATCGCGCTCGTGCTCGGCTTCTTCGGCGGAATGGTGGGGATCGGCGGTATCGCCTTCATCATCGCCGCGCTCGTCTACCTACTGCGCGTTCCTCCGCGCATCGCGATCGGATCCTCGCTCGGCATAGGCCTCTTCGCGGCGATCGCCGCGCTCATCGGCAAAGCGGCGACGGCGCAGATCGATCCGCCGCTCGCGGCGATCGTGTTCGTCTCCGCGCTCGTCGCATCTCCGGTGGGGGCGACGGTGAGCGTCCGCACGCAGCCGCGCGTGCTCCTCGCGATACTCGCGGTGATCGTGATGCTGGCGGCGATTCGCATAGCGTTCACAGCGGTGACGGGAAGATGAACAAGAGATGAGTGAGCGAGGAGCGATTCACTCGGGACAAGCGAATCCGTCAGCCCTGAGCCAGCGGCGAGGTGACGCAGCAAGGCTGCGGAGACGAGCCGAATGAAGGAAGTGGCGGTTCATTTCGCGCGCGATCACATGGACGCCGAGGTCGCCGTCTCAGCGTTGCGGGCAGCTCGACTCCATCCGCGGGTCGCCCTCGACAACACAATGGGCGGCAGTCTCACGACGAACACCGGACGCCGTGTGATCCTCGTTCCCGCGGCGGAGGAGGAGCGCGCGCGCGACATCCTCGATGAGCCCGCCCTCGAGGAGCCCGAAGACAACCCGGTGCTTCGCCTCGCCGTCATCGTCGCGATCATCGTGGGCCTACTTCTGGCGACGCCGTTCGTCGTGCAGGTGTGCTCCGGGCCGGTCTAGCGCGTGCCGGTCTCGTGCTCTCTCGGGAGGATCTCCTCGCGATCGACGCCCAGGCGCACCTCGTCCTCGGTGATCCGCAGGATGTCGTCGCGCGATATCTCGGCGACCTTGCCGCCGCCAAAGAAGCGCTCGAGCCCCGCGTGCGCCCTCACGGTCAAACTCAGGACGTTGCCGGTCTTCTCGTCGAATCGGATGTCCTCGACGGTACCGACGGCGTCCCCGTCCCGATCCTTGACGGCATCGCCCTTCTTGATCGAGGGCCGCGAACGCTCGCCCACGTCGGGGAGCGCGGAGTCTTCGGGCCAGAGGAAGGACTCGGGCGGGATCGCGTAGCCGAGGTTCGGTGCCGACCAGCCGGCAGGTGGAGTGACGAAGTCGTCCTCTTCGAAACTCGGCTGGGTGTCGAGCTCCTTCTTCGTGAGATTGAGCGTGATCGTTTCACCGTCAGGCGATGCGTCCGAGAACATGTCCTCGCCAACGATCACATCGCGGCCCAACAGGCGCCGAGTACTGACGACGAACCCCGTGATCCGTTCCGTCATCGGGTCGATGAGGACCCGGTGAATGTTGCCTGCGTCGTGCCCGTCCTTCGTCCTGATCTTCGCGTTCAAGTCGATGCGCATCGCGTGCCCCCCAAGCGGCCATCCGGCCGCGTCCCCCGCAGCAGATCGTGAGCCAGCACGTTCGCCTAGATCAATACGGCACATCCACGTTACCGCCTCGACGCACCCCTGTCCCCTCGAGCAGCGCCGGCAACCCTCGCTGCTCCCCGCGCAGCGCATCGAGAAGGCGAAGCGCCTCGTCCACGGTCAGGTTTCGGCGGAAATCGGTAAGCGCAGTCTGCACGGACTCGGGTTGCGCCGCTCCCGTTGAGCCCACCGCGCCCGGTGGAAGGGTCGCGGTCGGGGCGCCCGAGCCGGTCGGCGTCGGCGC
>JALYLL010000003.1 GCA_030774255.1 Chloroflexota bacterium
TCGTCGTTGCAAAACCAGGTATCGCGCTCGTCGACCCGAATCGGTGGCAGCCACTTCAGATCGAGCACATGCTCAGCCAGAACGGGATCCCGCTGACGAACGGCGTGCAGCAGGCGGTCGGTCCGCAGTGGGGCCACGTCACCACCTTCGCCATTCCCGCGGGCGGCACATCAGGTACTCCCGTGGACCCCGGACCGCAGCCCCGCTTTGGCGATCCGGCGACCGACGCCGTGTATCGGGCTCAGGCGGTGGAGGTGCTCCTCGATAGCAGCCTCCTCGATGCGACGAGTGCCACGGTGATCGATGTCTCGCCTGGAATGATCGGCGGCAACGATCTCGGGTCGAACGATGGGCGCGGTCACTCAGAGAACCCGGTCACGGCCAAGCCGTATGCGTCGAACACCGTGCGGCGGGGCGATTTTTATCGAGCGATGGTGGAGTTCTGGGCCGACGGTCCGAGCTCCGAGACGCCGCCAGGCCATTGGAACGTCCTCGCGAACACCGTCTCGGACCACCTCGCTCCGAACCTCCGCATCGGCGGCAAGGGTCCGACGCTCGACCGGCTGCAATGGGACACCAAGCTCTACCTCGCGCTCAACGGCGCCGTGCATGACGCGGCGATCGCGGCGTGGGGCCTCAAGGGACGGTACGACGGCATCCGTCCGATCTCGATGATCCGCTACATGGCGAGCCTCGGGCAGTCGAGCGATCCAAGCCGTCCCGCGTACAACAAGGAGGGACTGCCGCTCGTGCCTGGGCTCGTGGAGCTCGTCACGAAGGATGCGACCGCGTCCGGCGGACCGATGGCGTCGCTCGCGGGGCACGAGGGCGAGATCGCGGTGCGCACGTGGCAAGGCAACCCCGCGGACCCGAAGACGCAGACCTCGCCGGTGACGTGGATCCTCGGTACCGCGTGGGTCCCGTACCAGTTGCCGACATTCGTGACGCCCTCGTTCCAGGGCTACGTGTCAGGGCACAGCACATTCAGCCGCGCCGCGGCGGAGGTCATGACCGGGATCACCGCCAGCGAGTACTTCCCGGGTGGCTTGTCGGAGTGGACTGTGAAGCAGGGGTCGTTCAGGGTCGAGGCGGGGCCGAGTACGGACGTCGTGCTTCAGTGGGCGACCTATTACGACGCCGCCGACCAGGCGGGGCAGTCGCGTCTTTTCGGCGGGATCCACGTGCAAGCCGACGACTTCACCGGACGGATCGTCGGGTCGACGTGCGGCAAGGACGCGTGGGCCCTCGCACAGCGGTATTACGCGGGTCGTTGACGGTCGGCGATGCGACGCGTCTTTCTCGGCATCGATTGCGGCACTCAATCGACAAAGGTCGTCCTGCGCGATCCGGACACCGGCGAGGTCGTCGCGGTCGGCCGCGCGCCGCATCAGCTGATCGAACGCGACGACGGCACGCGCGAGCAAGACCCCAAGTGGTGGATCGACGCGCTTCGCGCCGCCGTGCGCGATGCGGTGCGCGGCGAGCGGTTCGATATTGGCGGCATCGGGGTCTCCGGTCAGCAGCACGGACTCGTGTGCCTCGACGATCGCGACAGTCCGGTACGGGCGGCGAAGCTCTGGAACGACACGACGACGGCACACGAATCTGCGGAGCTAACGAGCGCGCTCGGCGGCGAGAATCGCGTCCTTGCACTGACGGGAAACCTGCTGCTTCCGGGGTACACAGCGCCGAAGGTCGCGTGGCTCGCCGCGCACGAGCCGAAGGCTTACGCGCGAACCGTGCGGATGTGCCTGCCACACGACTACCTGAATCTCTGGTTGACCGGCGAATTCGTCACCGAGGCTGGCGACGCGTCGGGCACCGCGTACTTCGACATCCGCGCGCGGCGCTATAGCGAAACGGTGCTCGCCGCGATCGACGACCGACGTGATTGGAAACGCACCCTGCCGCCGATCGCGCAGTCGCTCAGCATCGTGGGCACGCTTCGCCGGGAAGCGGCGGTGTCGCTCGGGCTCGAGGCCGGTATCCCAGTGAGCGCCGGCGGCGGCGACAACATGTGCGCTGCGATCGGCTGCGACGTATTGGTCGCCGGTCCGGTAGCGATGAGTCTGGGGACCTCCGGCACCGTGTTCGCGTATCGATCCGAACCCGCGGTGGACCCGAATGGCGAGGCCGCTGCGTTCTGCGACTCCACCGGTGGCTGGCTCCCGCTCGCCTGCATTCTGAACTGCACGAGCGCGACCGAGTGGGCACGTGGGCTTTTCGGCATGGAGCACGCGGACGTGGACGCGGCCATCACGACCGGCCGCGTGCCGGAGTTGGCGTTCCTCCCGTATCTCTCCGGCGAGCGCACTCCGAACCGACCGCGGGGATCGGGTGTGTTCGTCGGCCTGCGTCCGGATCACGGGCGCGGCGCGATCGTCTGTGCCGTCGTCGAAGGTGTGACGTTCGGGCTTGCCTACGCGCTGCAGGCGTTGGGTCGCGCGGGTGTCGCGCCTGCCGAAGTGACGCTGATCGGAGGCGGGTCGGCGTCGGACGCATGGTCGCAGCTGTGTGCGGACACGTTCGAGTTGCCCGTCATGCGTCCCGAGATCGTTGAGGCCGCGGCATCCGGCGCTGCGCGCCAGTCGCAGTGGGCCATCGAGAAGAAGCGACCGAGCCACGCGCCGACGCGATCGCGCCGCTTCGAGCCGCGGCCCCGCCCGGAGCTGCGCGAGGCCACGGAGCGGATGGCGACGCTCCGCCAGGTCGCCGGAGCGAATGGGCTGTGAGTCACACCCTCCACGTCCACGCTTCGGACGCGCTCAGGCTCGTCCCCGGCGCGAGCGTGCGCATCCCCGTATCGCTGACGCCGGCAGCTGCGAGGAGCGGCGCGTTCGGCCACATCGTTTGTGGCTCCACGCATACGCCCTCAGGCGGCGTATGCACGACGACCGTTCGCAGGCTGTTGCCGTATTCGATATGCAATTCCAGATCGGGCCAGCGCACGATGGCCGGTCCTGTCGTCCTCACATAGACATGGTCGAGCCGGCGATCGCCTAGCAACGGTCCGGAACGGAGATCCTCACCTGGGCCGACCGGCCGGACCTCGCCGGTCGGTACAGAATCCGCGTCGAGAACGAGAACCTCGGACCCATCTATGCGGAGCGACAGGTCTCCGCTCGGCGGACGCATGAACCAGGGATGCCAGCCAAGACCAGCGGGACCGGCTTTGGTGTATCCGCCGACCCATAGCTCGAGCTCCAGACCGCTCGCGCGCATCCGCATGGTTTGCAGAGCGTGGCCGCCGAAGGGCCACCCGAGTCCGCGCAACTCGCACCTCATCGTGACCGCGGCCTCGCTCCGTTCAACGATCTCCCATGACTTGTCGAAGCCGAGGCCGTGTATCGATGACGGCGGGAGGTTCGCGTCGAGCCGCACTTCTCCATCATTCGTCGGGATACGGCCATGCGAAAGGCGCCCGGCCCACGGCACCATCGGGTAGCAACCCCAGTAAAGGGCGGGGGCGCGCGCCCGGGCAAGCGCCTTCGGAAGGATCCGCTCGACGCCGGCGATGAGCAGCGAGACGATCCTTCCGCCGTCGGCCGGGTCGATCTGCATGACGACCCCGTTGCGCCTCAACTCGATCACTTCACCAGCATGCCAACATCAAGACGACGACTCAGGGGAGGCGAAAGTGAGCGGGGTGCTGCTCGAGCTCTATCGACATAAGACATGGGCGACCCTGCAGCTGATCGAGCACTGCGAGGGGCTTGCGGACGAGCATCTGGACGCGACGATCCCCGGCGCTCGTGACGGGCGAGCGGCTGTCGCAGCCTCTGCCCGATGGACCGCAGGACAACGACATCCCACGCCGGGAGGTGATTACGAGCGACAGATGGCGCGTGCCCGGATCCGTTCCCATGGCGCAGGCGATCCATCACGCCGACGACCACCGAAGCACGTCCTGTCGATCCTTGGCGCGCGCGGGCTCGAGGTTCCCGAGCCCAACGGTGTGGACGGTGGGGCTACGCGGAAGCGCTTGGCTTGATGAAGCCTGTAGCGTCGAAGGGCTAAGACGGCCCGCGGGGCCATACTCGCTAGCTCATGAGCGGCAAGGCGGAGGGCGGCAGGTTCGCCGTCGTGCGCGCACGTGACGGCCTCGAGCTGCACACCTATGAATGGCCGGCCGTGGGCACGTCACGCGCGCATCTGCTCCTGGTCCATGGCATCGCCGAGCACACGGGCCGGTACCCGCACGTCGCGACGCAGCTCGCGAGCGCAGGGATCACGACGCACGCCTACGACCAGCGTGGATTCGGCGGTTCGGGCGGCCACCGCGCTTACATCGATCGCTGGTCGCAGTACCACGATGACGTCGAGGACCGGCTCGCCGACGTTCGCTCGGTGGCCGACGGACTCCCGGTGGTGCTCTACGGGCACTCGATGGGCGGTCTCATCGCTCTGGGCTACACGCTCGCCGATCCGGCGCGCCCGTTACCCGACCTCCTCGTTCTCTCTGCGCCCGCGATCGATGCGGCCGTCCCCGCGTGGAAGCGCAGGCTCGCCGACGTTCTCGGTGGCACGGTGCCGCGCTTCGCGATCGCGAACACGTTTCCGAAGGGCGGGCTCTCGAGCGATCCGGCCGTCGAGGCCGCGTATCTCGCGGACCCGCTCGCGGTGCATCGGACGACCACGCGACTCGGCGTTTCCCTGTTCCGCGAGCAGGACCGCGTGAGAGGCGCGCTCGAAGGTGGCGCACCACTTCCCGTCACGACATACGTTGTGCACGGAGCGGACGATCCGATCGTCCCGGAAGCGGCCAGCCGGTCACTGGAAGGACGGGCGAACGTGACACGTCGCGTTTACGAAGGGCTCCATCACGAGACCCACAACGAGCCGAGCGGCACGGCGGTGATCGCCGACACGATCGCGTGGATCACAGCGCAGATCGGACAAGGCCTCAGACGGTGATGATGACTTTGCCTCGGGCGTGTCCCTTTTCCAGATAGCCGATCGCTTCAGCCGTCTGGCTCAGCGGGTACGTTCGGTCGATGACCGGTCTCACCTTTCCGGCGTCGATCAGCTCCTTCAGAACGAGGAGGTCCTCTTTGCTGTGCTTGGAGAGGAAAAACGGGATCTTCTGGCTCCCGAGGCGTGACCGCACGGCCGTCTCGAGAAGACCGGCCGCGATGGATGCCGTCCCGCTACCGTCAGCTGACCCCACGCCCACAAGAGTCCCATGGGGTGTTAGCACCCGCGTGCGAGATGACAACGAGCCGCTGCTCGCGACATCGAGGATGAGGTCGTACCGCTGGCCACTTCGTGTGAAGTCGGCTTTGGTGTAGTCGATGACCTCGTCCGCGCCGAGGGACCTGGCTTGCTCCACGTTCCTCGTGCTGCACACAGCGGTCACGTGCGCACCGAACGCTTTGGCGATCTGCACGGCGAACGTGCCCACGCCTCCGGACGCCCCATTGATGAGGACCCTCTGGCCCGCCTTGATCTGACCCTTGTCGCGAAGACCCTGTAGAGCGGTGACCGCCGCCATTGGCACCGCCGCGGCCTGCTCGAACGTAAGCCCCGCCGGCTTCGGGACGAGAAAGCTCGTCTCTGTGGCGCGCAGGTACTCGGCAAGGGAGCCGGTGCGCGAGCCAAACACTTCGTCCCCGGGCCGAAATTGAGTCACGTTCTTGCCGACCGCCTCAACCTGCCCGGCGACGTCCACGCCCATTGCACTGTTCTTGGGTTTCCGCAGCCCTGCCATCATGCGAACGAGGTAGGGGCTGCCTCGCATCATGTGCCAGTCGTACGCGTTGATGGAAGCGGCGCGAACCCGTACGAGCACGCTGTCATCGTCGACCACTGGCTTGGCGACGTCCTTGAGCTCCAGTACCTCCGGTGAGCCGTATCTATCGCGAACGATCGCTTTCATCGTCTTGTCGGTGGTCATCATTCTCCCCAAATTGCCGGTCTTACGTTGTAAGATTCGCCTTACGGCGTAAGATTGTCAAGACCGATGGCCACACCGGCTCGCGCGAACGCAAAGCCCCGCGTCCACCTGAGCAGGGATCGGGTGCTGCGCGTTGCGATCCAGATCGCCGACAAGAACGGGATCGAGTCGCTCACGATGCGCAATCTCGCACGGAGACTCGGCGTGGAGGCAATGACGCTGTACCACTACGTCGCGAACAAGGACGACATCCTGAAAGACATCGTCGATCTCGTCGTCAGCGAGATCGAAGTCCCCTCTGAGGGAGGCGAGTGGCGGGCGGCGCTGCATAGGAGCGCGGTCTCGGCGCACCAGGTTCTGCTGCACCACCCCTGGGCGTGCAGCCTGATGATGTCGCCGGCCAGGATCGGTCCAGCGCGGTTGCGCTACATGGAGTCGCTGCTCGGGCGCCTTCGTGGCGCGGGCTTTTCGGCAGAGATGACCCATCACGCGTATCACGCCCTGGACAGCCATATCCTCGGATTCACGACGTGGGAGGTGGGTTACTCGACCGGAATCAAGGAACTTCCAGACTCCGGAGCGACCCTTCGCCGGGAGATCTCCCTCGATGAGTATCCCTATCTCGTCGAGCACATGGGGCAGCACGGCAAACCCACCCGCGGTGACGGCGAGTTCGGGTTCGGGCTCGATCTGATCCTGGACGGCCTCGAGAAGATCCGAGTTTATCCGCCGAGAGTCGCGAGCTCGTAGAGGTACGCCACGTGTGAGGCGACGGCGCCGTCCCAACTGCTGACCTTCGGGTTCGATGGCTCGATCACGAAGTACTCATCGGGCGCGTGCGCGCCGCTGCCGTGTCCGAGACCGTAATGGCCGGCCGCGAGACCGATCGGTGCGTTGGTGAAGACGTAGCCGGGATACGAGCCCGCGAGACGCGGAAGCAGGACCGGGTCGATCCCGCCACGCTGTAGCACCGCGAGCATCGCTTTGATGATCGGCGCATCGGCGGCGGTGCTCGTTGGGTCATATCCACCACTCGGATTCACTTCGATGTCGCCGTAGCCGCGCTTCGCAAGATGTGCCTTGAGCGCGGCGATCGCGCCGTCATAGGTCATGTCGGGGACCAGCCGAAGGTCCAGCTTCGCGACGGCGCGATGCGGCATCACGGTCTTCCCGCCCGGGCCGGTGTAGCCCGCGACGAGGCCTTCGATGTTCACGGTCGGCGTGAACATGAAGCGCTCCAGCGTCGCGCGCCACGGGAGATCGTGGGCCCAGCGCTTGGCCCCCAGCAGCGACATCGACGTCGCCTCGCTCATCTTCGTCGCGGCCTCATCGAGCATCGCACGTTCCGACGTCGTCGCTGCCTTCGCTTCGCGGCCGAACCCGTCGATCGCCGGATCGCCGTCGGCGTTGACAAGGGTCGCGAGCGCCTGGACGAGACGGAAGGCGGGACTGTCGAGACGGGCGCGATTCGATGAGTGCACGTCCTTCGTCGGCCCGCGCCCCCATTTCTCGCCGCTCGCGACGAGCTCGCACTCGACCACGCCCTTCGCCCCGAGAAAGATCGAGACACTTCCGTCGGGATCTTGAAAAGCCGAAGGCATGAACACGCCGATCGTCCGCTTGAGCGCGGCGCTCACCTCGGGACGCGCGACGACCTGCCGGAAGTGCGGCGATCCGATCTCCTCCTCGCCCTCCGCGACGAGCACGAGGTTCACCGGCATCTTCTTCCCCGCCCCTTGGATCGCGTGCAGCGCGGCGAGGAACGCGGCCTCCGGACCCTTCTGATTCACCGCGCCGCGACCGATGAGGACCTTCCCGAATCCGGGCCTTTCCACGATCGCGGCGTCAAATGGCGGGGACGACCACTCAGCGGGATCGGCCTGCTTGACGTCGTACATGAAGTACACGGCGACGGTCTTGGCGGCGCCCGCATCCAGTGTCGCGAAGACCCCCGGGTGCCCATCGGTGTCGACGCGCGCCGCCTTTTGGAAGCCGGCGTCGCGCGCCAACCGCATCATCAGCTCGCACCCCTCGTCCATGCCGCGGTCCTCGGCGGCCAGGGCCGGGTGCTTCACCCACTCCTGTAGGCGGCCGACGCTTTCGTCATGGCGCTTGTCGATCTCGGACCGGATCGACGCGTCGGCGAGGAGAGGCTGGGCGGTTTGAGCCACGCCTCGTGATGTTATGGATCTCTCGAGCTCTTCACATCTTCTCCACATCTCGCGCCTAGGGTCCGTCCTGGGTTCGGAGGAAGAAAGATGAAGGCCATCGTTCAGGAGGGGTCCGGGTCTGCGGACGTCTTGCACCTTCGCGAGGTCGACAAGCCGGTCGTCACCGACGGTTCGGTGCTGGTGCGGGTCCGCGCCGCTTCGGTGAACGCGCTCGATTGGCACAGTGTCCACGGCGGAAAAATGCTTGAGGTGGCTTCGACCTTGATGCGGCAGCCGAACCAACCTATCCGTGGCGTCGACGTTGCCGGGCACGTCGAGGCTGTCGGCGCGGGCGTCACACGCTTCGCACCGGGCGATGAGGTGTTCGGCGGGGCGCCGGCGGCGTTCGCCGAGTACGCGCTGGCGCGCGAGAGCGCCCTCGTGCTCAAGCCGCGGAACCTTTCGTTCGAGCAGGCCGCGGCCGTGGGGGTGGCGGCGCGGACGGCGCTGCAGGGTTTACGCGACCACGCGCAGGTCAAGCCGGGGCAACGGGTGCTGATCTCCGGCGCCGGCGGCGGCGTCGGCACGTTCGCCGTCCAGATCGCGAAGGCGCTCGGAGCGCACGTCACCGCCCTGACCAGCACGAGGAACCTCGACCTGGTCCGCTCGCTCGGGCCTGACGAGGTCATCGACTACACGAAGGAGGATTTCACCCGGCGCGGGGACCGCTACGACGCCGTGTTCGACGTAGCCGCGAACCGTTCGGTCGCTGAGCTGAGGCGCGTACTCAAGCCCAACGGGACGCTGGTCCTTGTCGGCGCGGACAAGCGCGGTGGCCTCGCGATATTCACGCGCATCGGTGCGGCGTTCGCGCGTTCACGCCTGTTGCGCCAGCGAATCGTCTTCTACGTCGCTAAGGCGACTCAGGACGATCTCGTCGTCCTGAAGGAGCTGATCGAGGCCGGGAAGGTGTGTCCGGCGATCGATCGGACCTACCCGCTGAGCGAGGCGGCGGAGGCCGTTCGCTACCTCGGTAGCGGTCAGGCTCGGGCGAAGGTCGTCATCACGATGTGACTTGCAGGCCTAGCGGGTCGGAACCGCGGTGAGCGCGGTAAGTGGAATGACCGCGTCGTCGCAGCAGTCACTCCCGGGGCCGCCGGAGCAGACGCCGGTCTGCGGCAAAACGAGCTCGACCTTCGCCGCACCGGCAGCGTCACCGACGAGCGCGCTCACGATCGAGCGCACCTGCTCGTATCCGGTCAGCATGAGGAAGGTCGGCGCGCGGCCATAGCTCTTCATACCGACGATGTAGAAGTCCTTCTCAGGGTGCTCGAGTTCCCGGGCGCCGTGCGGCGGGACCGTGCCGCAGCTGTGGACGTTCGGGTCGATCAGCGGCGCGAGCGCTGGCGGCGCTTCCAATATGTCGTCGAGACGCACTCGGAGCTCGCGCAATGGCGCGAGGTCCGGGCGAAAGCCGGTCGTCCCGATGATCTGGTCGAACGGACCCAGTTCGCGATCGCCGTCGCTGACGTAGACGTCATCGGATGTCGTCCGCAGCTCGGAGATCCGCACGACCTCCTGGCGAACGACGCCGCGCTCCACGAGTCCGCGCATGCGCGTGCCAAGTGCCCCGCGCGCCGGGAGCGCGTCGTTCGCGGCGCCGCCGTACTTCGAGTCGGCGAACGCGCGGCGAACCAGCCAGGTGATCGTCGTGCGCGGTTCCTCCTCGGCGAGCTGCGCGAGATCGATGAGCACATCGAAGGCGGAGTGTCCGCTCCCGACGACGAGGACACGGCGTCCGGCGTAGCGCGCTCGCTCGCGACCAAGAACATCCGCGATGCCGTAGAAGATCCGATCGGCCGCCTGCGCCTCGCCACGCGCGGGGGTTCCGCTCGCGCCCAACGGGTTCGGAAGCGTGTAGGTGCCGGACGCGTCGATGACGGCCCGGGCGAGGATCTGCTTCTCGCCGGACGGTGTCGCGACGGTGATCGCGAAGGGAGCGTCCTCGCGGCCGGTGGTCTTCATCTTGTCGAAACCCAGGCGGGTCACCGCGGTCACGCGGTGGCTCATCCGGAGGTGAGGAGCGATCTCGGGAGTTGCCGCGAGCGGACGGAGGTACGCCTCGACGAGCTCGCGGCCGGTCGGGTAATCCTCGCCATCCGGCGCGCTCCAACCCCGTCGATCGAGCAGCTCACGCGCGGCGGTATCCACGTTGTACTTCCATGGCGAGAAGATCCGCACATGTCCCCAGCCCAGGACACTTTCGCCGACGGCGGCGCCTGCTTCGAGCACGAGTGGAGTGGCTCCGCGCTTTACGACTTGTGCCGCGGCGGCCAAGCCGACCGGGCCCGCGCCGATGACCGCGATGGGAAGCTCGTACTTGTCCGCCTCGATGCTCCTGTGGCGTACCGCCAGCCGCAGCATGCGACACAGTATTGATGCGTGTCAATATCCAAGTTGGTCGATATAGTGCTGCGCATGGACGACGTCAAGATCCTGCAAGCGCTCGCCGAGCCCACTCGGCTCGCGATCGTTCAACAACTGGCTTCCGACGGGGAGGTCTGCGCGTGCGACTTCACCGATTGTTGCGGCGTGAGCCAACCCACGGTGTCGCACCACCTGAAGGTGTTGCGCGAGGCCGGTGTCGTGAGCTCGGAGCGTCGCGGGACCTGGATTTACTACCGGCTCGAGCCGAAGGCGGCCGCGCGGCTCGCGAACCTCGGCCATCTGCTCTCCGCCGGCGCACAGCGCGACCCCAAAGCGTGTGATCACGAAGCCCGTGCTCGCCGGCAGATAAGACCAAATGACCGAGGTGACCCTCCGCTTACGCGGGCTGGCCTGAACCGCCGCGCCGGGCCTCGGCTGAGGCTCTCGCATCGCGCCCGTGCTGGCGCGTGTTGAAGGTCTCGAGGGCGTGGATCACGCGGAGATCGACTATCGAGGCGAC
>JALYLL010000004.1 GCA_030774255.1 Chloroflexota bacterium
GGAAGTTTACGAAACCGCTGCTCTACCGGCTGAGCTACGTCGGCGCGGATTTCCTAACGATTCTCGCATGTTCTGAACGTGAACGCGACGATCCTCGGAACCGCTGCTCTTCCCCTCGGAGTGCCCGAAGGTGAATCTCCTAAGGACCTCAAGGACCTACTGAGCGGTCACGCAACTGTTCGGCGTCCGCGCCCAAATAGTTTGTGCCTGTTGCGGTTGGCCACGCAGCGCCTCTCAAGGGCGTGTGATGCGTGACGGAGCAGACTCGACCTCACACACGCGTTTGAGTCCCCCACGATGACTGGTTGGATACTGGGCGCCACCCACGCTGCGCGGAGATGGAATGACGAATAGCCCTGACGCGGCACGCGAGTACCACCGCTTGACGTCGTACACGACCGGCTTCCAGACGCCGGACGACCCGCGCAAGAACATCGAGTGGGCGGGACCGATGAAGGAGCCACGCCCGCCGCAGTTCAAGACATACGAGGGCGGAGAGCGTCTTCCTCTGCCGCGCGACCTTGCGGCACTGAGGATCAGCGCGGTCGACGCGCTGTCGGGCCGCGCGCTGTCCGGCGCCGCGCTCGACGCGGCCGCGATCGCACGCATCCTCTTCTATTCGGCGGGCCTCGCACGGCGCATGGAGCATGACGGCCGGACGGTGTGGTTCCGCCACTCCGGGTCGGCAGGGAATCTCTTCCCGCTCGAGCTCTACCTAGTGACTCGTGCGCTCGACGGCCTGGCAGCCGGCGTCTACCAGTACGACGTGCTCGAGCACGCGCTCGTGGCACTTCGCTCCGCCGACCATCGCGGCAGCGTGGCTCGGGCACTAGCAGACGACGCTGCGGCCTCCGCTTACATCGTCATCACTGGGATCCCCTGGCGGACCACGTGGAAGTACCGCGACCGTGGCTTCCGCCACATCTACTGGGACGCCGGGACGATGCTCGGGCAGCTGCTCACGCTCGCGGGGGCGCAAGCGGTCACCACACCTCAAGTCCGGCTCGGCTTCGTTGACGAACAGCTGCGCGAACTCGTCGGGGCCGACGGCATCGATGAGTTCCCGATCGCGGTCGTGGCGCTCGGGCGATCGGAGCGAGCACCCGAATCCCCGGCGCTCGGCGACGTGCCACGTGGCCTTCTCTCGCCCGATCTCAAGCGCTTTCCGATTACCTCGCTCACGCAGGAGAGCGGTGCGCTGGCGCACGCGGAGCAGGTGCGCGCCTGGCGTGCCGCGGCGCAGCGCGCCGACGCGTTCGCGACGCCGATCCTGTCGGAGGGCTCGCTGCCATCGAGTGAGGTCTCGCTCGAGCGCGCGATCCGAATCCGCGGCTCGACGCGCCGGTTCGCTCGAGGCACCGCCCCCGCGGCCCTGCTGCGCTGGGGACTGGCAGCGTCGGCGCGGCCGATCGAATGTGACTTCGTCGCACAGGGGCGGACATGGATCGAGCACTTCGTGCTCGTTCACGACGCCGAAGGCATCGCGCCGGGCACCTACCGCTTCCTCGCGGGTTCGCTCGCGCTCATGCAGTCGGGCGACGTGCGCGCGACCGCAGCCGAGTTGTGCTGCGAGCAAGCTCTCGCGAGCGACGGCGCTTTCACCGTCTTCCACGCCACGGACGTGGACCGAGTGACCGAAGCCCTCGGAAGCCGGGGGTATCGCGCGCCCCTGCTCGAAGCCGGCATCGTGGAAGGTCGGCTGCACCTGGCCGCTGCGGCGCTCGGCCTCGGCGCGAGTGGGCTCACGTTCTACGACCAGGAGACGAACGCGTACTTCGGCGAGCTCGATGCGATGCTCGTCACTGCGATCGGCAAGCCCGCGTATCGACCGCGATTGGGCGGAAAGCCAGGCCGACCGACACAGCTACACGGACTGCCGGCGCCGATCGTCGCTCAATGAACGATCGCGTGACTCAGCTCGCGGTATCGAGGCCAGTGTTGTCGACCTCTGTTCCTGGCAAGGCCTTGAACGACGGCACGCTCAGACATCTATGAGACGCTCGATCCGCAGCGTCTGGGCACAAACTGAATATCGCGCGCTTCTCGCGAATCCGAACGTGACGAGCGTGGTCTATCACCTGTGGGAGGGCACTAGTAAGGTGACCGCCACGTTTTCTTCCCCAAGACCGAACTTGATTACGAGCGATTCCGGATTCTCTGTCGAGGTCTTGGGCCGAACGGGGCTGCGCTACACCGAAGGAGACCGCACGATGCTGATTGATTCCGAAGTGCTGGCGGGGCCGCACGGGCTTGCTCTGTACAGTTCGTCTCTTCGTCGATGGGAGCCGCCCAACGACTCGCTCCCCATCGATGAGGACGAGCGAAACAGAATCGTCGAGAACATTCGACAGGCATTCATGTTCAAGGGAGATGAGCTCGAGGTCATCTAATGCAACAGGTCGGGGAGACCCTCGACGTGGTCAGACTGGCCGCGCTGAGGTGCACGAGATAGTTCTGACTTACCGCGGCGATTCGGACTCGCCGGTCCGCCGCGGATCTGCGGCCAGCTCGAGCGCGAGGCCCTCTACCCTCCCGGCGAGGTCGTCGCGCAGCGCCGCGTCCGACCCTGCATGCGTAACCCAGGGCTCAGCTTCATCCACGGTGCAGTCGATCGCGATCACACGATCGGCGCGGATGGTGTCCACGCTGCGCGGAGCCTCCGTCTCGAGATGTTCCGCCGCGACCGTACCTGCGAGAAGCGGTCCGAGGCGGGAGCTGGCTGTCGCTTGCGGATCCCGGCCCGCAGAAAGAGCGCGCCAACCTGTCGGCGCCGCGGCGTTGAAGTACGCCGAAGCGATCCGGCTGCGAAGAGCGCCGTGCTCGCAGACGAAGAGGACAGTGCGAGTCATCGAACGGTGAATATGACGAGGCCAATGATCCCCGCCGCCCCGACGAGAAGAGGTTCGGGGAGCTTGGTCCGCCACAGCACGACAAGCGCCGCGAGGAAGATGACCACCGTCGTCACATCAACGATGACCTGCGTTCCGATGACCGCGCCTGCACCGACGATCGCGCCCGCAGCGGCGGCCGTCGCTCCCTTTGTGAACCCGACCACGATGGGGTGCTTTCGGTACCGCATGATCCACGGAGCAAAGAGCACGACCATGAGGAAGGGCGGGAGAAAGACCCCAACGCCCGCCACCGTCGCGCCTGCAAGGCCGGCGACAAGGTATCCGACGAAGACCGCCGTGATGACGACCGGCCCCGGCGTGATCATCCCCATCGCGACCGCGTCGAGGAACTCGCGCTCGCTCAGCCAGCCGAAGTCGCGGACCACGCCCTGCTGCAGGAAGGGCACGATCGCGAGACCGGAACCGAACGTGAACGCTCCCGCTTTGAAGAAAAAGACGCCAAGCTGCAGGAGGACATTGGGGTCGGTGCTCTGCGCCGCTGTCCAGAGCGGGCCGAATCCGAACGGCGGAGCAACCGAAGCCGCCTGCGCCCGACGGAGCCAACCTCGAGGGGCGTAGATGGCGATGCCAACGAGGCCCGCGAGGATGAACAGCACCGCGACCTCGCTGCGGACCACGAAGGTGACGACCGCGACCGCCGCGAAGATCGCCCACAAGCGGCGCTCGTCCTTCACCGTCACTCTGACAAGTTTCCACGCGCCGCGAAGGATCAGCGCGATGACGGCCGGACCGATGCCATAGAAGAGCGCCTGAATTACGGTCGTTCCGCGAAAGGCCACGTACAGCGCGGCGACGGCGGTAACGATGATGAACGGCGGGAGGATGAAGGGCACGGCCGCGGCGCAGGCGCCCCAGAACCCACGGCGGACATATCCGAGCCACATAGCGAGCTGCGCCGCGAGCGGGCCGGGCAACGTCTGCGACACCGCGAGCCCTTGGAGGTACTCGTCCTGGGTGAACCAGTGGCGGCGTTCAACAAGATCGCGCTGCATGTACCCGGCGAGCGCGATCGGCCCGCCGAATCCGATCGTTCCGAGACGAGCGAAGTACCTCGCGATCTGCCCCAGTGATAGCTGCGGCCGTGTCTCGGCGCTCACGCCGCGTCCTGAAGCATCGCGACGCGGCAACTTCGTGGCTCGAAAACGAAGAGCCGACGGCTCGCGGGGTCCCAGCCGATGGTGTGCGCCCCCTCCTCTGTCGTGATGGTCTCGCGGTGAACCCGCTTGCGGACATCGAACACCGAGACCGTGCCGGGACTGCCGACGGCGACGTAAAGGCGGGCGAGGCCGGGATCGTACATCACGACGTCGGGGGTACCTGGCAGCGGGAACGTCGCTTCCACTGCGTGAGAGTCGCGATCGATCACGACGAGCGTCCCGTCATCGGCCGCGCACCACAGCGACGAGCCCCGCTCCTCACCGACGATCGCCAGCCCGTGCGGGCCGGCGGCCGGGACGGGAATCGCACCGGACATCAGCAGGAGATCGGCCTCGATGACACCGATCGCCGCTGGCTCCGCGATGTTCACGTAGACGGAGCGGCTCGAGTCATCGCAAATGGCCCAGCGTGGTCGGCCTGGGAGAGCGATCGTCGTGGTGACCCGCCGCTCGTCGATCGAAACCACCGAGGCGGTGCAGTTGGTCCCGGCGGGTTCGCCGAGGTTGAAGCTGAAGAGTTGCCGCAACCTTCGGTCGTACGCGAGCGCGTTCGGCCGCGAACCGACCAGTACGCGATCGATCAGCGTCTGGTCTGAACAGCGGAAGAGGCTGACCCGTCCCGCCGCGCGATCGGAGGTGAAGAGCAGGTCCTGCTCGCTATCGATGAGCACACCGGCCACGCCTGGCAGATCCGTTACGGCTCCGATATACGCCCCGCTGCGGCAGTCCAACACGTCCACCCGATCGGCGCCGGTGTGGGCGACGTAGACACGGCTGCCGGTCGGCGTGATGTAGGTGTCGGCGTGATCGAAACCTGCTTTCGGGCCGGGCGGCACGGGCGTGAAGCCAACGTGCCGCAGCGTCACGCCGCCTTTGCCTCCACCTTCTTCTGGCAGAAGGCGTAGAGCGCGTCGAGGAGCGGCCGCGATGCCTCACGCTGCTTCTGGTCGTTCGGATAGTGGACGTGCCTGATCCCATCCAGAATCGCCTCGACCCCTTGCGACTCGGGGGTGATCGTCTTATCAGCGGTGTCCGCGCCGCGGATGATCTTGGCCATGTACGCCATGGCAGGATCCTTGTCGAGCGCGTACTTGTGCACGAACGCATCGAAGCTGCACTCAGATCCGTGGTGTCCGAGCTCGACGTCCTTGATGTCGTACGGAGTGGCGCTTCTTTTCTGCGCCTCGGCGGCGACCTGATCCGACGGCACGTATATGAACTCGGCCTGCTTGTCGACGAACTTCTCGATCAGCCAGGGACAGGCGACGCGATCGACTCGGGGATGCTCCCGTGTGATCCACTTCATGGCGGTCCTCCTCGATGCTCTAGGCGCCGGTAGCATCGCAGAACTGAACAGGAACCTTTGTCGGTATCTTGCGCGCGCTGCCGCGGCGAATCGCTCCACACCAGCACTGAATCGCCGTGCCGTTTTTACTCGTGCAACCTGTGCTTTCGGCAAAGATCAGTGAGCCAGAAGAAGCCGCGATGCATTCGCGCGGCATACGCATAGAGGTGCACGGGAGTTCGGGGTGACGCCTGGGCAAGTTTACTTGGGCAGGCGTCCAAGGTCGCGAGCGACATAGACGAATGAGCGCCGCAGCCGTCAGTCTGCGCGACGGAATGAGCTCGATCCCCTCGACGAACGGCGACTTCATCAAGCTATGGACCGGCTTCACGATCGCGCGTGTCGGGAGCCAGATCACGGTCCTCGCCTTGCCTCTCACCGCCGTGCTGCTCCTCGGGGCCGGGGCCACGGAGACGGGCCTTCTCGTCGCGGCGCAGATGCTGCCGTCGATCGTGGCGGGTCTCTTCATCGGCGTGTGGGTCGATCGCTTGCCGCGCCGGCCGATCATGATCTGGTCGGATATCGCGAGCGCGATCGTCATCGCGAGCGTCCCGCTCGCCGCCGCGCTCGACGCGATTAGCCTCGCACAGCTCTACGTCGTTTCTTTCCTGGGAGGCGCATTCGCGATCTCGACCGATCTCGCCCGCGCGGCGATCGTTCCTTCTCTCGTCGGACGCACACGATTGGTCGCCGCCAACAGCCGGCTGCAGGCGTCGAGCGCCGTGGCGCAAGTCGCGGGCCCGTCCCTCGGCGGCATCCTCGTGCAAACGCTCACCGCGCCGATCGCGATGCTCTGGGACGCGGTCGGCTTCATCGTGTCGGCGCTCTTCATCGCGACGATTCGGTCGCCCGAAGCACCTCGTTCGCGCGCGACGGAGCGGAGCGTCTGGCACGAGGTCACCGATGGTCTGCGCTGGGTGCGCCAGCAGCCGATCGTCTTCCGCTGCATCACCGCGATCGCGCTCGCGAACATCGAATGGTTCGCGGTACAAGGTGTCCTCGTGGTCTACGCGACGCGCGAGCTTGGGCTCTCGCCCGCTCTCCTGGGCATCTCGCTCGCCGTGATCGGCCCAATGAGTCTTCTAGGCGCCGGCCTGGCGGGACCGCTTACCGCACGATGGGGACTCGGGCCGGTGATGATTGCCGCGCTCTTTTTCGAAACGCTGAGCCGGCTGCTCCTTCCCTTCGCGAGCGGGACGCCCTTACAAGCGGCGGCGATGCTCGGCCTGTCGCAGGCGCTCGTCGGTCTCACGGTGCCCCTGTGGGTCGTGGGTTCGGCCAGCCTGGTCCAGGCGCTGACGCCGGACCACATGCTGGGTCGCGTGAGCTCCGCGACGCGGTTCGTAGGGTATGCCGTCGCGCCGCCCGCCGCATTCGCCGCCGGAATCGTGGGCGACCTCGTCGGGCTGCGGCCGACGCTGTTCGCAGCCGCGGTCATCGCGGCCCTTGCCTTCCTGTATCTCCTGCTCTCGCCCGTCCGCCGGTTCCAGCACCCGACGATCTAGCGCAGACTGGCGGGATGCCGCAGGCGCTTTGCGCTCATCTTCGCGCAGCGCGAGATCACCGTCCGAATACCCCGAACGGCTGCGAGGAATGTCTCGCGACCGGTGATTCGTGGGTCCACCTCCGGCTCTGTCTTCAGTGCGGCCACGTCGGTTGCTGTGACGACTCGCCAAATAAGCACGCGACGAAGCACTACCGGGCGACATCCCACCCGGTGATCCGCTCCTTCGAACCCGGCGAGCGGTGGCGTTATTGCTACCCGGACGACCTCTTCGTTGAATAACCTCTAGCGGGAGCTCGTCACTCCGATACGCGGACAGAGGTCACGCAATGCGCACTCTGAACACCGCGGGCGTTGCGCGGTGCAGACCTCTCGACCGTGCCGGATCAGGTTCATGTGCAGCGCATACATCTGGTCATCCGTGACGCTCTCCTGGAACGCGGCCTGCGTCGCGACCGCGTCGGCACGCGGCGGCACGAGGCCAAGCCGGATCGCGACGCGGTGCACGTGCGTGTCGACCGGAAAGTACGGACGGTCGAGAGAGAACAGCAGTACGCACGCCGCGGTCTTCGGGCCCACTCCGGGGAGGGCGACGAGCGTGTCCCACAGATCCTGATCAGGTACGGCTGTGAACGCGTGCTCGTCGAGAGGCACACCGCTCTCACGGATCTCCCGAAGGATCGCGCGGATGCGTATGGCCTTCGTCGGCCCGAGACCGCCGCGGCGGATCGCACGAGCCAGGGCGGGCAGCGGCGCGTCGGCGACCTCATCCCAGATTGCGAACCGCCGCCGCAGATCGGCGTACGCGCGGTCGCGATTCGTGTCGCTCGTGTGCTGTGACAGCACCGTGAGCACGAGCTCCTCGAGAGGTGGAAGGTGTCGAGCTGGTGGCGGTATGCCGTAGGCGCGAGCGAGACGACGCGCGATCGCGCGGAGACGCCGCCGGTCCACTCATCGGAGCGTATCGGGAATGGCGGGGGCGCTCGCAACGTTGGGATAAAGTGACCGGATGGCCCAGGACGCGTTCGAAAGCGAGGCGCTCTCCTACATCGACGCGCTGTACCGGACGGCGCTTCGGATGACTCGATCGGAGGCGGACGCAGAGGATCTCGTGCAAGAAACCTATATCCGCGCGCTTCGTTTTCGGGAGCAGTTCACGCCAGGCACCAACCTCAAGGCGTGGCTGTTCCGCATCCTCACCAACACGTTCATCAATGCCTACCGCAAGCGGGCCAGGCAGCCTCAGACCGCCGAGCTAGACGACGTCGACGAGTTCTCGCTCTACCGGAAGATGTCCCAGGACACTCCCGGATCGAACAACGCTGACCCGGAACAGGAATTCCTCGACGGGATCGTGTCGACCGAGGTGAAAGAGGCTCTTGCCGCGCTTCCGGAGAAGTTCCGGACCACGGTGCTCCTCGACGTTGAGGGGTTCTCCTATAAGGAGATCGCCGAGATGGTTGGGGTCCCGATCGGCACCGTGATGTCGCGGCTTCACCGGGGCCGCAAGTTCCTCCAGCAGAGGCTCTATGAGGTCGCGCGAGAGCGCGGGATCGCTGCGCTCCGGACCAGCGGGCCAAGCGCGGACTAGGAGGGCGGGATGGACTGCGACGACTGCCTCGAGAAGCTGTACCAGTTCCTCGACCAGGAGCTTGGGTCAAGCGAACGTAAACAAGTCGCGAGCCATCTCGATGGATGCACCGACTGCGGCGACAATCTCGCGTTCGAGGAGCGGTTCCTACAGGTGATCCGCGACTGCGGAACCTCCGATGTCGCTCCCGCGGAGCTCCGACGGCGTATCGCGGAGCGGTTACGGAGTGACGTTCCCCCGCCGACCGCTTGAACTCTTTCCGGTCACATCTGTTGACATATGCGACGCGAGTGTGTCTATATAACCGTGCAATGCGTGGCCAGAAGGAGGTGATTCCCTAATGCCAGCAAAGAAGAAGGCGAAGAAGTCCTCGAAGAAGAAGCACTAAGGTTGTCCTAGCGACGACGAGAGTCGTCGCTTTTTTGATTTCGTGTCTGGCACCTTTCGCGAACCCGCCGATCCGCGTAGGCCTCGCGGATCGGTTTCTTTTTACCAGGGGTACGCTCCACGGCATCGCACAGCAGCGTGCGCTTCCGACCATCAATCAAATCGCGGTTGCCGCCGGCGTTCTCGTGGCGGTCACGATCGCGTCCGTTCTTCGCCTCGCCGCCGTTCCCACCGCATCGATCTTTGGTATCGCCGCACCGCTTTGTGGTATCGGCCTAGGCGCGTTTTTGGCCGGAAAACTGGCCAAAAATGGCGGGCTTTTCCACGGTGCGCTCGTGGGAGTCGGCTACGTCCTCGTGGAGGCCATCGGTCTCGCACCAGCGCTACTCGAGCCTTCAGGTGAAGGGCTCGCCGAAGGTCTTTCGATCATCGCGGGCGACGCCCTGCTGCTGGCTGTGGCAGCTCTCGCTGGTTGGATCGCAGCGCCGCGGGCAACGTCTTCGTCTTCTTCGGGTACGGGCAGAGGTCGATGATCGGACAGATCGGGCATAGCGGAGTCGGCCTGCAGATCCGGCGACCGTGGAGAACGAAGCACCAGGTGACCTTGATCCAGTCCTTCTTCGGGTAGATCGCCCGGAGGCTGGCCTCGATGTCCGGACCCGCGCGGTCGACTCGGAGCCGCTCGGCCACGCGCTCCACATGGCGGTCGACCGCCACCGCGGGGACCCCAAACGCCGCTCCGAGGACGATCGATGCCGTCTTGCGACCGACTCCAGGCAGCCGCGTGAGCCCCTCCATGTCGGACGGGACCTCTCCACCGAACTCCTCGAGGAGACCGCGCGCCATCTCGCGAAGCCGTTTCGCCTTTAGGTTGAAGAAGCCGCTCGCTTTGATGTCCCGCTCGAGGACGCCCTTGGGCGCCGCGGCGTAATCCGCCGGGCTCCGGTACTTCGCGAAGAGGACCTGCGTGAGCTGGTTGATCCCCTCGTCCCGCGCCTGCGCGGCGAGGATCGTCGCGACGAGCAACTCGAGCGGGGTTGAGAAATTAAGGGTGGGTCCCCAGTCCGGGTAGGCCTTCGCGAGACGGGTCAGGATCTTCCGGGCACGTGACCGGAGCGCGGGATCGGGGCGAACGGTCGCGCGGGACTTCGGTCGTTTGGGCCGCGCGGGCATCCGCTGAACCATACTCGCGGCCGATCAACAAGGAGACGCGTCGCCCTCTGAGCTAGGCGGCGCGAAGGTCCGCCCAGGTGATGAGTACGCGAAAGGCACGGCACCAGACGATGACGCTCTGGTAGCTCGCCAGGTCCGCGGTCGCGGACAGCTCGTAATTAAAGGAGCCGTTCGTGGCCTTGAGGGCGCCCAGGTAGAGGCTTGTCGCCTCATCCCACTTGCCCCCTGTCTCGCGCGAGAGGTAGACGTGAACGTCCGGCGCGTTGGTGAGCATCACGTCCTCGAAGCGCACGAAGCGCTGGCCGCCGACCTCGACGATCCGAACCGGTCCCTTGCCGTTGTGGATCGTATCGACGTAGCCCAGCTCGCCTGACCGGAGCACGCGCGCAGTCGCGGTGGCCTGCGTCGGCGGGGCGATCTGCCCCTCCGTCGGAAATCCGATGGAGCTGCCGATACTCGGAGCTGCCGAGGGCAGCGCCTCATTCCTATAGGTACGAACGAAGAGCGGCGATGCCAGGTACCAGACAGCGGCGGAGAGCGCGGCCAGGGTCAAGAACGTGCCGGCGAGCCGCGCCGGGTGGGCGGAGAAGGAGCGCCCGATGGCCCTCACGGTCACATGCTGGCACGGCCCTTGATTGACGCCTGCTCGGCCGCCTCCTACGCTCGTCCGTCAAACGCGGGTCTCGCAATGCCGTCGGGGAAACGCTGCGAGACTCGAACAACGAAATCGCGAAGTGGGAGGAACTCATGCAGAGACGCTGGCTCTCGGCGGCTGCGATCCTCGCCAGTTTCAGTCTGGTCATCGCCTGCACCCCAGCACCGGCAGGCGGCGGCGGGACGACAGACAAGGGCGAGATCATCATCGCGTCGAACTTCCCGACATCGGGCGCTGACCGCGCGAGCGGCCGGGGTCCCGAGGCGGGTGTCGCGTACGCGGTGCAGCTGAACTCGAACATCAAGGGCTTCAAGATCACGCACAAGCCATACGACGACTCGGTAAACGGCGTGCACGACCCCCAGAAGGGCGCGCAGAACTTCGCGGACATCGTCGGTAACGCGAAGATCCTGGGCGTCGTCGGACCGTTCAACTCGAACGTCGCGCGCGCGACCATCCCCGTCGCGAACCGCGCGAGCCTCGTCATGATCAGCCCCTCGAACACCAACGAGTGCCTCACGCAGACCTTCCCGTACTGCGACCCGCAGCCAGCGGCGCTGCGGCCGACCGGGAAGAACAACTACTTCCGCATCGCGGCTCCTGACACGGTGCAGGGACCGGCGATGGCCGACTTCGCCGTCGACGTGCTCAAGGCGACGAAGATCGCGATCTGGTCGGACAACGAGACCTTCGGTAAGGGCGTCGCCGACAACTTCGGCAAGGAAGTCGTGAAGAAGGGCGGCACCGTCGTCGTCCGTCAGGACTTCGACTGGAAGACCACCAACGACTTCCGGCCCTTCCTCCAGCGTGCCAAGGACGGCGGAGCGCAGGCGATCTACGCCGGCGCGACCTCCGCGACCCATGGCTGCATCCCGCGCGCTCAGATGAAGAGCATCTTCACCACGGACATCCCATACCTCGGTCCGGACGGCATCGGCACGTCGGACTGCATCACGGACGCGGGTGACAACGCGAACGCGAACCTTTACTTCACCAACGCCGCGGCCGAGGCGGCTCAGGACTCCGGGAACGCGGCATTGATCGCGGACTTCAAGTCCAAGTACACGGCGAAGGAAGACCTCGCGGCCTACACCTTCCCGGGCTACGACTGCGCCAAGATCATCCTGGACGCGATCAGCCGGGCGATCGACACCGCAGGCGGCAAGATGCCGACGCGGGAGCAGGTCGTCGCGGCGGTCCAGGCCACGAACAAGCTCAAGCTCTCGACTGGCACGTACAGCTTCGACGCGAACGGCGACCCGACCTCAGCCACGATGGCCTTCTACCAGTACCAGACGGCCGCCAAGGACTGGGTCTTCGTGAAGCAGTTCTCGGTCGGCGGGTGAGCGAGCTCTAAGAAGCGAAGCCCGGAGGGGGCGCGCAAGCGCCCCCTCCCTTTTCGCGCGAGGGGGAAGTGGGGACGATCGGCGAGGCGGTCAGGCGCCGTCGAAGCGGTCTTCGTGCCGGCCTTGCCGGTCGCATCCTCGACCTCGCGCTCATCGCGATCATCGCCGGCTTCCTCATCGTTCTCGGCACGAAGGTCGTGGACCACGGCGGTTCGTTCTTCGTGCAAATACTCACGTTCGCCATCGCGAACGGCGGTATCTACGCCCTCATCGCGCTCGGCTACACGATGGTCTACGGGATTATCGAGCTCATTAACTTCGCGCACGGCGACGTGTTCGCCTTCGGGGCCTTCCTCTCCGCGTCGCTCCTGCCGATCTTCGGCCTGAAGGAAGGTGGAGCGTTCACGCCGGTCTCCGCCATCGCGCTCCTCGCTGTCTTTGTCCTGACCATGCTGGCTTGCGGCTTCCTGAACATCAGCATCGAGCGGATCGCCTACCGGCCCCTTCGCCACGCGCCGCGACTCGCCCCACTCATTACTGCGGTCGGCGTCTCGTTCTTTATCGAGGGCGCGCTCTTCCTCTGGAAGGGGCCGTCGAACGTGCATTATCCGAATATCCTTCCGAACGCCGGCTTCGAGCTCTTCGGCGCGACCATCGGCGCGAAAGACCTGCTTGTGATCGGCGTTTCGCTGATCCTGATGTTCGCGCTCGGGCTTTTCGTCCAAAGGTCCCGTCTCGGAAAGGCGATGCGCGCGACCGCCCAGGATCGCGACGCGGCGCTCCTCATGGGTATCGACATCGACCGGACGATCGCGGCGACGTTCTTCATCGGAGCGATCCTGGCCGGCGCCGGCGGGACGATGTACGGCCTCTACTACAACACGTCGGTGTTCGACCTTGGCTTCAGCGCAGGTCTGGTCGCCTTCACCGCCGCGGTGTTCGGTGGCATCGGCAACATCTACGGCGCGGCGATCGGCGGCATGGTCATCGGCATGATCCGAACCTTCTGGGACGGCTACTTCGACTCCGCGTGGACCGACGTGATGATCTTCACGATCCTCATCCTCGTCCTGATCTTCCGGCCGACGGGCCTTCTGGGAATGCGGGTACCGGAGAAGTGAGCATGCTGCGGCAGTTCTGGGAAGGGGGGCCGCGCCGCGATCCGAACACGATCGCGTACGTCGCCCTGCTCGTCGCCGCCATTTTCTTTCCGATCCTGGTGAACATCATCACCGGCGGCAACTCGTCCTCGATCATGACCGTCGCGGCGGACGCTGGGGTCTATGTGCTCCTGGCGATCGGACTCAACGTCGTCGTCGGGTTCGCCGGGCTCCTCGACCTGGGCTACGCCGCGTTCTTCGCGATCGGCGCGTACACCTACGCGTTCCTCGCTTCGGACCACATGCGCGTGACGCCGATCGGCGAGCCGATCCACGTCTCTTTCTGGATCGTCCTGATCATCGCCATGTTCGTCGCGGCCTCGTTCGGCGTCATTCTTGGCGCGCCGACGCTCCGCCTGCGCGGCGATTACCTGGCCATCGTGACGCTTGGTTTCGGCGAGATCGTCCCGCGTGTCTTCCGCAACGCGGCCGGATGGACGAGCGGCGTGAACGGCATCTCCGCGTTGGATATCCCGTCGCTACCGCTCTGGCTGCAGGGTCCGTGGTCGGGGGACCCGTTCGCCGTGGTCCAGGACTTCAAGGTCATCTCGTCGATCGCCTTCTACGTGATCATGGTCATCCTCGTCATCATCTGCGTGATCCTCGTTCGCAACCTTCAGCGTTCGCGCCTCGGCCGGGCGTGGATGGCGGTCCGTGAGGACGAGGTCGCTGCCGCCGCGATGGGCGTGAACACGGTGGCAGTCAAGCTTCTCGCGTTCTCGATCGGCGCGGCCTTCAGCGGATTCGCCGGCACGTACTACGCCGGGAAGCTTTCGCTCGTCTCGCCCGAGAACTTCGGGTTCCAGGTCTCGATCACGATCCTGGTGATGGTCGTGCTCGGTGGAATGGGAAACATACCGGGGGTGATCACGGGAGCGCTCCTTGTCTACTACGTGATCTTCGTCCTGCTGCAGCAGCTCCCCGAATATGCGGTGAATGTTGTGACGTCGATCGGCTTGTCCGACCTGGTCAAGTCGAGCGGCGACTATCCCGGGATCGCGGAGTTCATCTCGCGGCTCAAGTTCCTGGTGTTCGGGCTGATCTTGGTGGTCGTGATGCTCGTGAGGCCGCAGGGCTTGCTGCCGAGCCGGCAGCGGGAGCAGGAACTGAAACAGGGCGTCCAGGAAGACACGGTCATCGAAGACGTCAACGCGGAGACCACATGACGGTCGAGACCGCGGCCCCGATCCTTCGCGTGGATCACGTGACGAAGCGCTTCGGCGGGCTCGTGGCGGTCGACGACGTGACCTTCGACGTCAAGAAGGGCGAAATCTTCGCCCTGATCGGTCCGAACGGGGCCGGGAAGACCACGTTGTTCAATGGGATCACCGGCATCTTCCCGCCGACGACCGGCCGTGTCATCTTCCAGGATCGCGAGATCACAGGAGCCAAGCCCCACCAGGTCGCGGCGCTTGGCATCGCCAGGACCTTCCAGAACATTCGGCTCTTCGAGTACATGTCGGCGCTCGACAACGTTCGGCTCGGACAGCACTGCCGGATGCGCGCGAAGCTATGGGACTCGCTGTTCAAGACGCCGGTCGAACGCCGGGAGGAGCGCCGCGTGACTGATCGCGCTGTCGAGCTTCTCCAGTTCGTCGGCATCGAGCGGTACACGCACACGTACGCCCGCAACCTGCCGTACGGCTCTCAACGCCGCCTTGAGATCGCGCGCGCGCTCGCCACGAACCCCGCGCTGCTTCTCCTCGACGAGCCCGCCGCCGGCTTCACGCCGCAGGAGAAGGTCGAGCTCATGGGCCTCGTGCACAAGATCGTCGACAGCGGCGTCACCGTGTTCCTCATCGAGCACGACATGAAGGTGGTCATGGGCGTATCGCGGCGGATCGTGGTGCTCGACCATGGTGAGAAGATCGCCGAGGGGACGCCCGAGCAGGTCCGCAACGACCAGCGCGTCATCGAGGCCTACCTCGGGAAGCAGCATTAGGGCGTGGCCATGCTCGAGATCTCCAAGATCGACGTGTTCTACGGGCGGGTCCAGGCCCTTCGCGCGGTCACGCTCTCGGTCGACGCGGGCGAGATCGTCGCGCTCATCGGGTCGAACGGGGCCGGCAAGACGACGACGCTCCGCACCATCTCGGGTCTCATGCATCCGACCGGTGGCAAGATCGTCTTCGACGGGCGTGAGCTGCAGCAGACGAAGGCTCACCAGATCGTCAAGACCGGGATCTGCCAATCCCCCGAGGGCCGCCGCCTCTTCCCGCGCATGACCGTATTCGACAACCTCATGATGGGAACGTACGCACGAAAGGACTTGAGCGGCCTTCAGGATGACATCGCGAACGTGTACGACCTCTTCCCCCGCCTCAAGGAGCGCACCAAACAGCTTGCGGGAACTCTGTCCGGTGGAGAGCAGCAGATGCTCGCGATCGGCCGCGCACTCATGGCGCGCCCGAAGCTCCTGATGCTGGACGAGCCGTCGCTCGGCCTCGCGCCGATCCTCGTCGAAACCATCTTCCGTGTCTGCATCGACATCAATTCAAAGGGCCTGCCGATCCTTCTGGTGGAGCAGAACGCAAGCAAGGCGCTCGAGATCGCGCATCGCGCGTACGTTCTCGAGACCGGCTCGATCGTCCAGACCGGGACCGGCAAGGAACTCCTCTCGTCGCCCGACGTGCAGCGCGCTTATCTCGGGATGTGACTGCACGCGCTCTCTAGACTTCGCGAGTGGCTCGAACCGTTCCTTCCCTGCGCGTTCCCGCTGACGTCGAGCGCGTCCTCGCACGCCTCGAGCAGGCGGGATTCGAGGCCTTCGTCGTCGGCGGCAAGGTCCGGGACGCGGTCCGGGGGATCGACTCGCCGGGTAAATGGGACCTCACGACGAGCGCCACGCCGGAGGAGATCCAGGGCCTCTTTCGGCGGACGTATTACCTGAACCACTTCGGCACGGTTACCGTCCGATCGGGCGATGAGGAGGTCGAAGTCACGACCTACCGGACCGAAACCGAGTACTCCGACCACCGGCGCCCGGATCATGTGACTTTCACCCGGTCGCTTCACGACGATCTGTCGCGCCGCGATTTCACGATGAACGCGATGGCCTGGCGTCCGCCCACAGACGGCAAGCCGGGCGAGCTCGTTGATCCATTCGGCGGCCAGCGCGACCTGGAGGCGCGGATCATTCGCGCGGTCGGCGAACCGCGCGAGCGTTTCAAGGAGGATGCGTTGCGGATGCTGCGCGCCGTCCGCTTCGCGACGCTCCTCGGCTTCACGATCGATCCGCGGATGGCCGAGGCGATCCGCGAGTCCGCACCGCTCGCGAAGACGCTTTCTGGCGAGCGCATCCAGCAAGAAATGGTGAAGATGCTCTCCGCACCGAAGCCGTCGGTCGCCTTCCGGATGCTGAGCGACCTCGGTCTGCTCGCCGTGTTCTTCCCGGAGCTCGAGATCGCGAAGACGATCCCGCAGGACAAAGCCGTCGCCCAGGACGTCTTCGAGCACTCGATCGTCACCGCGGATGCGACACCGCCGGACGATCTCGTCCTGCGCCTAGCCGGACTCCTGCACGACATCGGCAAGCCAGAGACGTTCGCCGACGGGCACTTCCATCAGCACGAGTTCGTCGGTGAAGCAAAAGCTCGCGACATCCTGCGGCGGTGGCGGTTCGACAAAGAGACGATCACGCAGGTCACGCACCTCATCCGACACCACATGTTCTGGTATCAGACGGATTGGACGGGCTCGGCGGTCCGTCGTTTCGTTCGCAAGGTCGGCCTCGAGAACATCCCTGCGCTGTTCGCGCTTCGGAAGGCCGACAACATCGGGAGCGGCGCACGATCCCCGCGCATGTACGCCCTCGAGTCCCTGTGGGAGCGCGTGCAGGAGGAGATTCGCGCGGCGTCGGCCTTCTCATTGAAAGATCTCACGATCGATGGCAATGACGTCATGAAGGAGCTTGGCATTCCGCCGAGCCCTCGCGTCGGTCAGATCCTCAACGAGCTATTCGAGCGCGTGACCGAAGAACCGAATCTCAATACACGAGAACATTTGCTGGAGCTCGCGCGAGAAATCGGCGCCACTAACTAGGCCCCCGCTGCTTCTTGTGTTGGTAAACGTCTAGCTGCGCAGTGCTGGCGCACCGACTCACTCTCAGCAGTCGAACACCGACCAGCAGATGTCGTTGCGCAACCGCTGGTCGTCGAGTACGAGCTCGCGAATGGCCTCCGGGAGCTGGTCGCGCTGCCACCGGCACTCAAGTCGCCCTGCGATCTCGCTCGCTCCTTCCGGCGCGGCAACACGTGCGGCCTTGATCGCATAGGCGGCCGCACCGAGCTCGTGCGCGGCGACGTGTGCGACGACCGCCGCCTGGCCGGCAGCGTACGCGGCATGGCATGCTGCCCCACTCAGGTCTCTGGCCGCGGCCATTGCATGGCCGCCCGCCGTGCGAGCCTGGGTCATCGTGACCTCGCCGCGCACCCACGCGCGGACCTGCTCGATCGCCTGACGCGGTCGCGGGTCCTCAGGCCGAGCCGACTCGAACCGATCGAGGACGTGCGCCGCGCACGATGCCGCCCACAGGGCGAGGAGTTGGTGATCCGAATCGATGAGCGTCCCACCGCGGCGGATCGTTACGAAACGACGGTCGCGGTCCTTCGGGAGGATCACACCCAGCACTCCTTCCGCTCGCATCAGCCCAACGTTCAGCAAAATGCCCGCGCGACAACCCGCTGAGAAGCGAGTTTTCTTAGAACCCTCGCATGTGGATTACCAACCCATCAAGCAGCAGGGGCCTAACTAGACGCGACTCGGCCGGGGGCTACCTGCGAGTGGGGGCCGGCGACCCTACTACCCGCAGGCCTGAAGGCAACTGCGTCAGTAGCGCCGGAGGGACCCGCGAGCACGGGAGCCCCGGGCCGAGGCGATGTCCGCAGTGAATTTGCGCCAGTGACTAGCTCGATGCGTAAGGTGCGCTGCTGCCGACGGACGAAACCGGACGCGTCGAGCCATTGCCGGCTTTCGTCGTCGAGTCGGTCGGCCGGACCTTGTCGACGCTCTCGCCGAGTCGTCGCCGAGCCTCGTCACCGGTGAATGGTGCGAACAGGAGGGCGATAGCCGCGCCTACGATCGCGCCGAGCACGAGTCCGAGTGCGAGCGTTCCGAAGATCGCTGCATCGGAGTGACCGCCGACAGCGCGGCGCACCTCGCTCTTTCCTTCACCGAAAAGGTCATTCGCGCGTTTGGTCCCTTCGCCCAGCAGGTCGTTCGCGCGTTTGGCCGCTTGACCTTTCAGTTCGTCAACGACGTCCTGCAGGTCTTTCATACTGACCATGAACAGCCTCCTCTCGCGCTCGAAGCGCAACTATGTCTGTGCAGGGCCGGTGCCACCGTCGCCTGTCGGTCCGCTGGGCGGCCGAGAGAGCGCAGCCTCGATAAAGGGGTCGATATCGCCCCCGAGCACGCGGGTCGGATCACCGATCTCGATACCGGTCCGGTGGTCCTTCACGAGGGTGTACGGGTGGAGGATGTAGGAGCGGATCTGGCTCCCCCAGTCCGCGGAGCGCATCTCGCCCCGTTCCTTCGCCTGGGCCTCCTCCTGCTCGCGCACCTGGCGCTCCAGCAAGCGCGCGCGAAGGATCTTCATCGCGGTCTCCTTGTTCTGGAGCTGCGAACGCTCGTTCTGGCACGCGACGACGATCCCGGTCGGCAGGTGGGTGATCCGGACCGCCGTCTCAGTCTTGTTGACGTTCTGCCCACCCGCTCCCGTGGCGCGGTACGTGTCGATACGGAGGTCCTCCGGACGCACCTCGACTTCGGCCTCGCTTTCGACCTCCGGCGTGGGGTCGACGAGCGCGAACGACGTCTGGCGGCGCTTCTGGAAATCAAAGGGCGAGATCCGGACAAGTCGGTGCGTGCCCCGCTCGGTCTTGAGGTAGCCGTACGCGTACGGACCCTCCACGGTGAGGGTGGCGCTTCGAAAACCGGCCTCGTCGCCCGGCGTGGATTCGAGGAGCTCCGCTTTGAAGCCACGACGCTCCGCCCAGCGCAGGTACATCCGCACGAGCATCTCGGCCCAATCGGCCGCGTCGGTCCCGCCGACGCCGGCCGAGATCGCGAGAACCGCGCTGCGCTCGTCATAGGGCCCCGAGAGCTGGGCCTCGAGGCTCGCCTTCGCGACTTCGTCGGTGAGCTCGATCGTGTCGTGGGCGATATCGGCTTCCATTTTGGGATCGCCGTCGGCCATCGATGCGAGCTCGCTCAGATCCCTCGCACGCGCGCGAAACCGCTCCCACCGCTCGAGGCGATCGCGCGTTCTGCCGAGGCGCTTCAGGATTTTTTGGGCCCGCTGCCGGTCCTGCCAGAGGTCCGGTTTCGAGGACTCGGCCTCTAGCTCAACGATCTCACGCGTGAGAGCGGGCAGGTCAAAGGAACACCGCCATGCGTTCGATGCGGTCGCGCAGAGACGAGAGGGCCGCTTGGTCGACAGTCAAAAGCGGGCTAGCGCTTGCGGGGGCGCTCGAACGTGGTGGTGACCGGCTGGACGACCGGGGCAAGCTTCCCCGCTGCGAACGACACGAATGTCACGCAGGGGCAATAGGTGTTGCGCGGGCAACGGGGACAATCCCCATCACAGTCCAGGGTCGCTCCGTAGGAGCACTTGAGGCAGTTGTCCTCGCAGACGATCCATTCCTTCATGGCGCGATGTCCTCTCTAGGGCGTGCCGGGTAAGGAACGAAGGCCAGACCCGCCAACGCTCTCCCCACTGCGATGTGTATCAGTTTCCGTACGGATCTTATCCACGCGCGTCTGGCTTGAGAAGGGGGCAAAAAGAGGGATTAAGCCCGAAAATCCGTTCCCTTTGGTACGTCAGGCACGCTGCCGTAGGTAGTCGAGGGCACCCTTGAACGGGCGCGGATGTACGCCAAAAACCGGCTCCAGTGCGTTCTGGCGGGGCGTGTTGTCGACCGCGAGAAGGTCCAGCTGTGCGACGGTGACCGGCGGGTCGGCCATGACGAGGCCCATCACGACGGCGGGCAGCTTCATGAGAGGTACCGGGACGTGCAGGGTGGGACGGCGCTTGCCGGTGCCGCGCATCGTCTCGGCCAGCATCTCGTCGTAGGTGACCGGCTCGGCGCCGCCGATCTCATGCACGCCAGAGATCTCGGGGCGCTCCACGGCCGCGACAAGGGCCCGGGCGATGTCGTCGACGTGGAGGGGCTGAAATCGAGCCTTGCCGTCACCCGGTACCGGCACCACGGGGAACATCAAGCTGAAGGCGAGGCGCGGAAAGAAGTCGTCGCCTTCTCCGAAGAGGAGGGATGGCTGCAGCACGACGTGGGCTATGCCCGACCCCGTGACGAGGGCTTCTCCCCGGCCCTTGCTTCTCAAATAGGGGTACGGCGAAACGGGGTCCGCTCCGAGCGCCCCCATGTGGACGATCCGCCTGACGCCGGCGCGCTGAGCCTCGGCGACGACGTGGGCGACACCGGCCACGTTGACCTCGGCGAATTTCTGCCGGCGCTCGGTCGGGACCGCGACGGTGTGGACGACCGCGTCGATGTTCTCGAACGCGCCGCGAAGCGACTCCGGCTTGCGCACGTCGGCGCGGCGCACCTCCAGGTTGCCCCCCTCCGAATTGGGAAGCTCCTTCTCGGCGCCGGGACGTTCGCTGATAAGCGCGCGGACGTCGTGCTCTCGGAGGAGCAGTTGGGCGACCACGTGCCGCCCCACGAACCCGTTGGCGCCGGTCACGGCAACTCTCATCGGCTCACCGCCTTGTACTACGTGGCTGTAGTAGTAGCACGCGACCCGCGTGAGTCAAGACGCCCGCGTGCGCTCAGAATTGGGAGCATGATCCCGCCGCCGACCGCGTAGATGAGACCCAGAAGCTGGGCTTCCTGCAGTCCGTCGATGAACAGCGGGTCCAGGCGAAGGAATGAACTGAGGAAACGGAAGCCGCCGAAAAGCAGCAGGTACATCCAGTAGACGCGGCTTTCCGGCGGCCGACCCCGCACGCGGCGCCAGTAGGCGACGAGCGCGACGAAGATCACCACCATGATCAGACCGTCGTACGCCGCGACCGGATGTACGTAGTCCGTCTGGCCAAGCGTCGCCGGATTCGTGTAGCGCACGCACCAGGGGAGCCCGGAGCAGGCGATCGCGTGATGCTCGCCGTTGATGATGTCGCCGATTCGGCCAATCGCCTCGCCAAGCGCGATCCCGATCACCGAGATATCGAACATGAAGCCGACGGGCAGCCGCAGCCGGCGCGCCGCGAAAAATCCCGCGATCGTCGAGCCGACGGGCGCGCCGGTCGTGCCGATCCCGCCGTTCCAGAAGGCGAACAGCTCGAGGGGGCGAGACCCGTAGACGTTCCAATTGTCCAGAACGTGCGCGACGCGAGCCCCCAGCAGGCCGCCGAGGACGACCGCGATCGCGAACGGGTAGATGCGATCGTCGCGGATGAGGTAGCGCGCCGCGCGGAACGACACGAAGCTTCCGACGATCATCCCGACCAGCGAGAAGATCGAGTGCCAGGCGAAGCTGAGCGATCCGACGTGAAGGTTCGGATCGAACGGGAGGTCGATCAGACCGCGAAAGTACGCGTCTGCGCGCCCGCGCGCGTCATGAGGCGGAACAGCACCGTGATTGCCGCGGCGAACACGAGGAGCGCGATGGTCTGGTCCTGGCGAAGACCGAAGGCGTATGTCGGATCGCCGATGCGGAGAAAGCCGAGGACGAAGCGGCCGATCGCGTAGTGAAGCGCCCAGATCCAGAAGATCACGCCGTCCGGCCATCGGCCGATGAAGCGCCGCAGCCACAGGGTGAGGGCGACCGCCGACAGGTCCCAGAGCATGTCGTACGCGACGACGAGGTGGACCGGACCGGCCTGACCGAGCGTGTCCGGGTGCGTGAAGCCGACGCAGATCCCCTCGGGCGGGGTGCACGCCGTCGCGTGGTGCTCGCCGTTGATGATGTCGCCGATCCGCCCGATGGCGAACCCGAGTGCGATGCCGGGAGCGGCGGCGTCGGCACCGAACCCAATCGGCACGCCGCGCCGGACGGCCACGAGGTACCCGCCGAGGACGCCACCGATGGCAGCACCCCAGATGGCGATTCCCCCGGTCCAGATGAACAAGATCTGCTCGGGATGCGCGAGGTAGTACGGCAGCTGATCGATGACGTGAACGAGTCGCGCGCCGACGATGCCGCCGACGACGCCCCATGTGGCGACCGCCCACCCGTCGTCCTCACTGATCTTCCCTCTGAGCAAACGCAGCGGGAGCCACACGCCGAAGAAGATGCCGACCGCGGTAAGAATGCCGTGCCATGCGAGCGTGATCGGCCCCAAATGAACGTTCGGGTCGAATGGAATTTGAATCAACGTCCCGACCCTCGCCGCGGGTCCTGTCCCGGGGAGCGGGTCGCGCGCTCGCCTACCGGTCCGCTGCGCACGCGTGCAATCGGCCCTGCAGCGACGCGGCCGGTGACCGGCTCGCGCGCAACCCGCTCCCCCGTGCCACCCGCGGCGCGGCGCGTCGTCTTTCGACGATCACTTCCCATGGCACTTCTTGAATTTCTTTCCGGATCCGCACCAGCACGGCTCATTCCGTCCCGGCAGCTTGCTAGGCGCCGAGCCAGAGGCGGGCTTGCCGTTCCCGCTCGTGCGGGTCGTCGTGGTCGTGCTCCCGCCGCCGGTCTGCGTTGTCTGCGTCTTCTCTTCTTGTTCGGCCTGCTCGGCCGTGCGCACCGTCACTCTGAGAATCGTCTGGGCGACACCGCTCGCGATACGCGCTTCCATCTCTTCGAAGAAGCCATGTGCTTCGCGCTTGTAGGCGACGAGCGGGTCCTGCTGACCGTAGCCGCGCAGATAGATGCCCTCGCGCAACTCCTCCATGGCGGTGAGGTGCTCGACCCAGTGCGTGTCGATCGTGCGGAGGAGCACCCATCGTTCGACGGCGCGGGTCAGCTCCTCGCCGAGGTCCTTCTCGCGCG
>JALYLL010000005.1 GCA_030774255.1 Chloroflexota bacterium
CTTCGTCACGGGCAGGCTCTCTCCCGTGACCATCGATTCGTCGACATCGCTCTCGCCTTCTTCCACGACGGCGTCGACCGGGATCTTGGCGCCCGGGCGGACGAGGAGCAGATCACCGACCACGACCTCGGCCGTCGGGATCTCCACGGGCTCGCCCTTGCGAAGGACGAGCGCCATCGGCGGCGCGAGGTCGAGGAGCGTGCGGATCGCGTCGTTCGCGCCGCCCCGGGCTCGCATCTCGAACCAATGCCCCAGGAGCACGAAAGCCGTGAGTACGGAGGCAGCCTCGTAGAACACCTCGCCGCCACCCGTGAGCGTGACGACGAGCGAGTAGCCCCATCCGGCACCCACGGCGACGGCCACCAAGACCATCATGTCCAGGGTTCGCGCACGCAGGGCCCGGTACGCGCCGTCGAAGAAGATCCAGCCGGCGTAGAAGACGACGGGCAGGCTCACGATCAGCTGGAAGAGGTCGTCCCGCATCCCGAAGGGGGCGGCGGCGGTGAAGCCGAGCACGTCGCGACCGATCCGAGACCACAGAAGGATGGGGACGGATAGCACCGCCGCGATCAGGAACCGGTTCCGCATGTCGCGGACCATGGATTCCATCGACATCCCGCCGTGGCCGCCATGACCCATCATGTCGTGGGAAGACGGTATGCTTTCGGTCGCAGGTGCTGCGTGCATCGCGTGTCCCATGGACGCGACCTCGCCTCGAGGGTGCTCCATGGGCGCGGACCGGGGCTCTTCCATCGCGTCACAGATGTGAGAGGGCACCGACTGACCCGCACAGTGGTACCCGCAATCCGTGACCCATCGACGGAGCTCAGCGATTGACGTCTCCGCAGGATCGAAGGTCACGGTCGCCGTCTGCGCGACCGGGTTCGCCACCACGTCGACGACTCCCCTTCGCCGGCGTAGGACTCGCTCGACGACGTCCTTCTCGCTCGCGAAGTTCAGGCCTTGGACTTGCAAGACGGTCTTCGCCTGGCGCCCGTCGCCAACACCTGCGGGATGGGCCTCCGAGCGGCCGGCCCGATCATGGGTTTGGTGCGCTTCGGGCTGGTGCGATCCCATGTGGGCGTACAACTTCCTTGAAGTTGGTATCCGGGCGATAGAGCCTCCCGAAGACTCATCGGAGCGACGAACCCTCGAGCTCTGCAACCTGAAGACTACGCCCCTTGCGGTGTGCGGGATCGACCGTCTATCAGCCGACCTCTGGGAGGGCTTGCTCCGGAGGGTTTCGGCCGGCCGGGTCCGGATAGAACGTCGGTGAGGGACCTAGCAGACCGCCTGGAGCAGCGGCCACGGGTTCACGGCCGTCCCGATGACCGAGTATCCGTACGGACTCCTCGGCCAATCAGCCGTGTTCGGGATCGCGTTCGGGTGCCACTCGAAGTGGTCGTGTGGGGTGCTCGTATCGCCGGTCGCCCCCACGTACCCGATGATGTCGCCCGCGTGCACCGGACCGTTCGATAGCGCCGAGTACGCGGACAGGTGCGCGTTGTAGACGTACCCGTTCGCGCCGGTCACATAGACGGCGTTTCCCCCGAGGCCGTTGTATGAGGTCCGCGCCGTCCCGTCGAACGGGGCTCGGATCGCAGTGCCCATCGGCGCGATGATGTCATTGCCCGCGTGCGGGTGATAGCCGCCGCTGTATCTCGGAGCGCCGAACCCGTCGTACACGGCGCGGGGTTGGTCAACCGGGCAGACGCGGAAGACGCCGTTGCTGAACTGCACGCCGGAGAGCGCTTCGAGGTAGTTCTGATACTCCTTGCCGAGCTTCTTCACCAGCTCCTCGGCGCGCGCGATCTTCGCGTTGATATCGTCGACGATCGTTTGCTGCGCGGCCAGCTTCGCGTCGAGCGCCGCTTGGTCCGCCTGCGCGATCTGGTACGCCTTGGCAGCCTTGACCTGGAGTTTCTTCTGCGCGTTCGCCTGTGCCACCAGGTCGTTCCGCAGGTTCTCGACCTCGTTCGCCAGATCGGCGTTCGTCTGCGCCAGCGCATCGACGAACTCGACGCGGTCGGACAGGTCGGCGAGCGACGTCGCTCCGAGGAGGAAATCGATGCTGTTGCCCGGACCGCTGATGTACGCGGCTCGCGTGCGGGCGGCCAGCTGCGCGCGCAGATCCGCGTAGCGCCGTCGCGCGTCGTTCAAGTCGGATTGGATCTGCCGGAGCTGCTCCGTGATCAGCTCGTATCGCCCCTGCGCGTCGTCCACCCTCTGCGCGAGGATCGCCGCTTCCGCGGACAGGGCGTCGAGCTGCGCGTACTGCGCTTTGATCTCGCTCTTGAGCTGCGACAGCTCAGCCTTCGCCTGATCGAGTTGGTGCTGGATGTCCTGGGCACGGGCGCTCGGGGCCGCGAGCGCCAACAGCAGCACCAAAGCCGCGGCGACGCCGACCAAGCGGCGCGGGGCGGCGTGGACGCGCATATCGACTTCGGCCATGGGGAGGCCCTTTCCTATCGGACGGCGACCCGAGGTGTCAACAACCTGCTTGCGCAGCGTGCCTGGCACGACCGAGTGGTTCAACAACCAACGTCGACGCAGGGCTCGAGCATCTTGAGTTGCGGCGTGCTCGGTTCAGTGCAGTTCCGTGCTCGGCAACCCGAGATCGCGAGCGATGAGCAGACGCTGGATCTCGCTCGTGCCCTCGCCGATCTCGAGCACCTTGGCGTCGCGGTAGAAGCGCCCGACGGGGAACTCCTCCGTGAAACCGTACGCGCCGTGGATCTGCACGGCGTCGCGAGCGCACTCCACCGCGATCTCGCTCGCGAAGAGCTTCGCGATCGAGGCCTCGGCTTTGTAGGGACGGCCGCGATCCTTCAACCACGCCCCTCGCAGGTACAGCAGCCGCGCGCTCTCGACCTTCACCCGCATGTCGGCGATCTTGAACTGCATCGCCTCGAACGCGCCGATCGGCCGGCCGAACGCCTCTCGCTCCTTCGCGTAGGCGAGGCTCTCCTCCAGACATCCGCGCGCCAGCCCGGTCGCGAGCGCCGCGATCGCGATCCGGCCGTCGTCGAGCACCTCGAGGAACTCGGCGTACCCTCGGCCGCGGTCGCCCAGCAGGTTCGCCTCGGGGACGCGGCAGTCCGAGAACGCGAGCTCGTGGGTATCGCTCGCGCGCCATCCCACCTTGCGGTAGGACGCCCCGACGGTGAAACCGGGCGAATCGGTCGGCACGAGGATCGCGCTGATCTCGTCCTCGCCCGTCTTCGCCGCCACCGTGCACACCTTCGACAGCGGCGTCCCCGAGTTCGTGATGAACGCCTTCGAGCCGTTCAGCACCCACTCCCCGTCCTCGAGCCGGGCCGTCGTGCGCAGCGAGTAGGCGTCGGACCCGCCACCCGCCTCCGTGAGCGCGTACGCGCCGATCACCTGCCCCCGGCACATCGGCACGAGCCACTCCTGTTTCTGCTCCTCCGTCCCGAAACGGAAGATCGGGTTCGCGCCGAGCCCCACCGCGGCCTCCAGGGTGATCGCCACCGA
>JALYLL010000006.1 GCA_030774255.1 Chloroflexota bacterium
GAGGTGCTGCTCGTACTGCAACTCTTTCGCGAAGGTGGTCGCCATGGCCTTGTATCGCGCCCGCGTGGCGGGCGGCGTAACGTGGACGCGTGACCACCGAGGTGAAGGCCGACACGAAGCTAGAAACTTACAAAGACCTCGCTCGGCAGCTTCGCGTCGACAGCATCCGATGTTCCACTGCAGCTGGATCGGGGCACCCGACGTCGTCGCTCTCGGCCGCGGATCTCATCGCCGTCCTTCTCGCGGGGCACCTGCGTTACGACTTCGGGCAGCCGGACAACCCCGCGAACGATCACCTCATCTTCTCGAAGGGGCACGCGTCGCCGCTCGTATACGCGATGTTCAAGGCGGCCGGCGCCATCAACGACGACGAGCTCATGAGCTTCCGTAAGTTCGGGAGTCGCCTCGAGGGACACCCCACCCCGATCCTCCCGTGGGTCGACGTGGCGACTGGATCTCTCGGTCAGGGGCTGCCGATCGGCGTCGGTCTCGCCCTCGCTGGAAAGCGCGTTCTCGAGGCGCCCTATCGCGTGTGGGTCCTGGTCGGAGACAGCGAGACCGCCGAGGGCTCGATCTGGGAGGCCTTCGATCGCGCCGGGCACGAAGGTCTCGCGAACCTCACCGCGATCGTCGACGTGAACCGGCTCGGCCAGCGCGGACCCACCGAGCTGGAGTGGGACATGGGCGTCTACGCGGCGCGCGTCCGCGCCTTCGGAGTCGATCCGATCGTCATCGACGGCCACGACCTGGCCGAGATCGATGACGCCCTCGCGCGCGCTCGCGGGGCAAGCCGGCCGACGGCCGTGCTCGCCCGTACGGTGAAGGGCAAGGGCGTTTCGTTCATAGAGAACAAGGAGGGCTGGCACGGAAAGGCCCTCGACCCCGAGCAGGCCAAGCAGGCGATCGCGGAGCTCGGCGAGGCGCGCTCGCGAACATTCCCCGTCGCGAAGCCCGACCGCTGGGAGCGGCCGTCGATGCAGCGGACCGGATCCCTGGCGCTCAAGACATACACCGAGCCGATGGCGACGCGGAAGGCATACGGCGAAGCGTTGGCCGCGCTCGGTGCCGCGCGCAAGGACGTGGTGGTGTTGGACGCCGAGGTCTCGAACTCCACGTACGCGGAGGACTTCAAGAAGACGGCGCCCGAGCGGTTCTTCGAGATGTACATCGCCGAGCAGCAGATGGTCGCGGCCGCTGTGGGGATGCAGGTCGTTGACCTCGTTCCCTTCGCATCGACATTCGCGGCCTTCTTCACGCGCGCGTACGACTTCATCCGCATGGCGGCGATCTCTCGCGCGCAGGTCCGTCTCGTCGGGTCGCACGCGGGCGTCTCGATCGGCGAGGACGGTCCGTCCCAGATGGGCCTCGAGGACCTGGCGATGATGCGCGCGGTCCACGGGAGCACCGTGCTCTATCCGTCGGACGCGAACCAGACCGCGAAGCTGGTCGCGCAGATGGCCGACCGTGACGGGATCACCTATATGCGGACGACGCGCGAGAAGACCGGGATCATTTACGACAAAGGCGAAAGCTTCCCGATCGGCGGAAGCAAGGTCGTGCGCGGCGGCTCGAACAAGGATCGCGCGACCATCATCGCGGCCGGCATCACGTTGCACGAAGCGCTGAAGGCCGTCGATGTCCTCGCCCACGAGGACATCCCGGTCCGGGTCATCGATCTCTACACGGTGAAGCCGATCGACGCCGAGACGCTTGCCGACGCGGCCCGCGCAACCGGCGGCCGAATCGTCGTGGTCGAGGATCACTGGGTCGAGGGCGGGATCGGCGACGCCGTTCTCGCCGCGCTCGCCGAAAAGGGCTTCCGCGACCTGCATTACCGGCACCTGGCGGTGCGGAAGATGCCGGGTTCGGGCAAGCCCGCGGAGATGCTCGACGACGCGGGCATCAGCACGGTGCACATCGTTCGCGCGGTGAAAGCGCTGCTCGGCTAACCGGGCGGTCCCGTGCGGTCTGCTAGCCTCGCAGTCCCAGAGGTAGGGGCGCAGCTGGAGGGGGTTTCGTGGAGATCGTCGTCGTACTCGTCATCATCGGGGCGCTCGCGCTTTTTTTTATCGCGACCTACAACCGCCTCGTCACGCTGCGTCAGCGCGTCAAGGAAGCGTGGGCGGACATCGATGTCCAGCTCAAGCGGCGCCACGATCTCATCCCGAACCTCGTCGAGACGGTCAAGGGCTACGCCACGCACGAGTCGACGGTCTTTCAGAAGGTGACCGAGGCGCGTGCCGCAGCGGTCGCGGCCGGCGCGTCGGCCACGCCGGAGCAGCGGGCGCAGGCGGAGAACGTGCTCACCGGAGCGCTGCGCTCGGTCTTCGCCGTCGCCGAAAACTACCCGCAGCTCCAGGCCGTGCAGGAGTTCAAAGACCTGTCCGAGAATCTCACCGCGACCGAGGACAAGATCGCGTTCGCGCGCCGGTTCTATAACGGGAACGTGCGCGACTACAACACGTCGCTCCAGTCGTTCCCAACGAGCGTCTTGGCCGGAATGTTCGGCTTCAAAGCCGAGCAGTACTTCGAGCTGACCGACGCGACCGAGCGCGCCGTACCGCAGGTGAAGTTCTAGCGACGCTCTAGCCTTTGTAGCGTGACGGCAGATCCCTCGCCCGCGCGGCTTTCGATCTATGAGGCGGCCTCAGCGAATCGCTGGCGCACGCTCTTCCTGATCGTCGTCTTCACGGCTCTCGTCGCCGTCCTGGCCTATTTCGTCGGCGAGTACTTCGCGCCGGGCGGCGGGATCGCCGCGCTTCCGTTCGCGTTCGCGATCTCGGGCGGCAGCGCGCTCGTCTCGTACTTCGCCGGCGACAAGCTGATCCTCGCGCAGAGCCAGGCCCGCGAGCTCGGGCCGGACGAGGAGCAGAAGCTGCGCGACATCGTCGAGTCGCTCGCGCTCGGCCTCGGCATCCCGACTCCGAAGATCTACGTGATCGAGGACTCCGCCCCGAACGCGTTCGCTACCGGGCGCGACCCACAGCACGCGTCGATCGCGGTGACGCGCGGCCTTCTCGACAAGCTCGATCGCACGGAGCTCGAGGGGGTGATCGCGCACGAGCTGTCGCACGTCGGGAACCGCGATATCCGCGTGATGGTCCTCGTGACCGTTCTTGTCGGAACGGTCGCCCTCCTCGCCGACTGGATGTGGCGCTCGTTCTTCTGGAC
>JALYLL010000007.1 GCA_030774255.1 Chloroflexota bacterium
GCCGTGCGGCACGGGCAGCCGTACAGCGTCGTCGCCCTGGACGTCGACGGCCTGAAGAACGTCAACGACACGTTCGGTCACGAGCAGGGCGATCTCGCGCTCCGCGGCTTGGCGAACACGATGCGCAGGACGCTCCGCGCGTCCGACGTCGGAGTGCGGACCGGCGGCGATGAGTTCCTCGTGCTCATGGCGCAGTCGGGACTCGAGGAGTCGCGCATCGCCGCGGAGCGTGTTCGCGAGGCGGTCGAGCTTCAGGGACGCGCCGATCCGAAGATCGCGATCACCGTCAGCGCGGGAGTCGCTGCCTGGCGGCCCGGCCGAAGCTCGGAGCAGGTCACGGAGGCCGCCGACGCGATGCTCTATGCGGCCAAGCGAGCAGGCAAAGATCGCGTTCTCGCCGAATCCGACGTCCCGGAGCCTGCGGGGGCCGGGGGGAAGAGCCCCCCGTCGGCTTGACAGCCTTTCTCCTAGTCTTCTAGAGTCATTAGCAGTCAAGCCCGGCGAGTGCTAATCCGAATCAGTGGGTCTGCGGCCGTTCGCCGCGCCCGAAATAACCCAAAAGGAGGGGAGACACATGGCAGTCGCAACCGCGCCCAAGTCCAGCACCAAGACGAAGACGAAGCTCAAGCCACTCGGCTCCCGCGTAGTAATCAAGGCCCTCGAGCGTGAGGAAATCACAAAGAGCGGGATCGTCCTGCCGGACACCGCCAAGGAGAAGCCCCAGGAGGGCCGCGTCCTTGCTGTCGGACCCGGCGATCGCCACCCCGACACCGGCCAGCGCATTCCGGTGGACCTCAAAGAGGGCGACCGCGTTCTGTTCCAGAAGTACGCCGGCACGGAATTCAAGCTCGACGACGAGGAGCTTCTCATCCTGAGTGAGAAGGACGTCCTCGGTCTCGTCGCCGAATAAGGGGAGGGACGCATGGCAAAGCAGCTGGCCTTTACTGACGAAGCACGCAAGAAGCTCAAGAACGGCATCGACACGATGGCGAACGCCGTGAAGACGACGCTCGGGCCCAAGGGCCGGAACGTCGCGCTCGACAAGAAGTTCGGCTCACCGACCGTCACGCACGACGGTGTCACGGTCGCCCGCGAGGTCGAGCTCGAGGATCCCTTCGAGAACATGGGCGCCCAGCTTCTTAAGGAAGCGGCGACCAAGACCAACGACATCGCCGGCGACGGCACCACGACGTCCGTCGTCCTCGCGCAGGCCATCGTCCACGAGGGCATGAAGAATATCGCCGCGGGCGCGAACCCGATGCTCCTCAAGCGTGGGCTCGAGCGCGGCGTCACCGCGGTCGTCGAAGAGATGAAGGCGCAATCCACCAAAGTGGAGGGCGCGCACCAGAAGGAGCAGATCGCGCAGATCGCGACTATCTCCGCTGCCGACAAGCAGATCGGCGACCTCATCGCCGATGTGATGGAGAAGGTCGGAAAAGAAGGCGTGATCACGGTCGAGGAATCGAAAGGTCTGCAGTTCGAGACCGAGTTCGTCGAGGGCATGCAGATCGACCGCGGTTACATCTCGGCGTATTTCGTGACCAACGCCGACCGGATGGAAGCGGCCATCGAGGATCCCTACATCCTCATCACCGATAAGAAGATCTCGGCGATCACCGACATCCTGCCCGTGCTCGAGAAGCTCGTGCAGGTCTCGAAGAATCTCGTGATCGTCGCCGAAGACATCGACGGCGAGGCGCTCGCGACCCTCGTCGTGAACAAGCTTCGCGGCACGCTGAACATCCTCGGAGTCAAGGCTCCAGGCTTCGGCGACCGCCGCAAGGCGATGCTCGAAGACATCGCGACCCTCACCGGCGGGGCAGTCATCACCGAAGAGGCCGGCCGGAAGCTCGACGCAACGACGATCCAGGATCTCGGCCGCGCACGCCGCGTCACGGCGAACAAGGACGACACCACGTTCGTCGAGGGTCACGGCAAGCAGGAACAGATCATGGCGCGCGTCAAGCAGATCAAGGCGCAGATCGAAGAGACCACCAGCGACTTCGACAAGGAGAAGCTCCAGGAGCGTCTCGCGAAGCTCGCCGGCGGTGTCGCCGTCATCAAGGTCGGCGCGGCCACCGAGGTGGAGCTCAAAGAGAAGAAGCACCGCGTCGAGGACGCACTTTCCGCCGCCCGCGCGGGCGTCGAAGAGGGCATGGTCCCTGGCGGCGAGGTCACACTTCTCAACGCGATCAGCGCGCTCGACGCGGTCAAGGCCGAGGGTGACGAGAAGACCGGCGTGAACATCCTCCGCCGTGCTCTCGAGGAGCCCTTCCGCCAGCTCGTCGCGAATGCCGGCGAGGACGGGTCGGTCATCCTGTCCCTGGTCCGCCGCAAGCAGGACGAGACGAAATCCACGAACTGGGGCTACGAGGTCATGAGCGGTCAGATCGTCGACCTGCCGAAGGCCGGGATCATCGATCCGGTCAAGGTCGTTCGCTCGGCCGTCGAGAACGGCGCGTCGATCGCGGCGATGATCCTCACGACCGAGGCTCTCATCACCGACCTTCCCGAGAAGGACAAGGCTCCCGCAATGCCCGGTGGCGGCGGGATGGACTACTAACCAACCCGCAATCGAGCACTCGCGAAAGAGGCCCGCTGAAACGCAGCGGGCCTCTCATTTTGGTTCGAGGGCCGCTGACTTCCGAAACCGCGCGAAGCTGAGAGCACGCGGCTCTCTGCGACGCACCAGTTGCTCGATCGAGGAGCCAGCGCGCCCTCTGCACTCGGCCTTTGAC
>JALYLL010000008.1 GCA_030774255.1 Chloroflexota bacterium
CGGCCCGCAGATGATCGAGATTGCGGCATTCGTAGTGGACGATCGTCGACATACGAACCCTCCCCAGAGGTACGAGGAAGTTTTGTCACGCTCGGGTAACGAAGTCAATGGTTCTTGGGTTCATCGCCGAGCGTGCTCGTCTGCGCGCCGACCGGTCGACAGAGCGAACCATCGAGCTCGGTTGGTCAGCGGACTGCTGAGAAACCTGCCATGGCGAACGAAATCGCGAGCGACGGCATCGCCACGGCGCAACTGGCGGGCCTTCGCTACGCGACGGAAGAGCAGCCCGGCATCTCTCGACGTCGCAGAGGCCGCGGATTCACGTACGTCGATCGAGATGGCGCGCCCGTCCGGGACGAAGGCGAGCTCCGCCGTATCCGCGAACTCGCGATCCCGCCGGCGTGGACCAACGTGTGGATCTCGCCGACGCCTCTCGGCCACATTCAGGCGACTGGACGCGACGCTCGCGGCCGCAAGCAATACCGCTATCACGAGCGTTGGCGCGAGGTCCGCGAAGACGCCAAATACGATCGGCTTATCGATTTCGCAAAGGCGCTACCTCGGATCCGCGAGCGCGTCGATGCCGACCTCGCGCGGCCCGGGATACCGCTGGAGCGTGTCCTTGCTCTCGCGATCTGCATCCTCGAGGAAACGTTCATGCGTGTCGGCAACATCGAGTACGCACGGGCGAATGGCTCCTTCGGACTCACGACACTCCGCGCAAAGCATGTCGAGGTGGAGGGATCGAGGATCGTGTTCCGCTTCCGTGGTAAGAGCGGCAAGGATCACGAAGTCGACTTTCGCGACCGGCGGCTCGCGCGCGTGATCGCGCGGCTCGAGCAGCTTCCCGGGCAGGAGCTCTTCAGATATCTCGACGACAGCGGGGAGGTCCGAACGATCGGGTCCGATGACGTCAACGCGTACCTGCGCGAGGTCTCGAACGAGGACGTGTCGGCGAAGGACTTTCGCACCTGGGCTGGCACGGTGCTCGCGGCACGCGCCCTCGCCGAGCTCGGACCGGCCCGAAACGAGCGCATGGCGCGCAAACGAGTCGTGCAGGCCATCGACGTGGTGGCGGCGCGGCTCGGGAACACCCGGGCGGTGTGCCGGAAGTGCTACGTACATCCGGCGATCCTCGACGAATATGCCGCGGGACGCCTGCCGGCCGCGCTCCGTCGTCCCGAGAGAGCCGGCAAAGGCAATGGACTTTCGACCCATGAGGCGGCGGTGGCCGCGATGCTGACGCGCGCGACGAGTCGCGCCGCGCGGCGCGCCGCGTAAGCCGCTACGCCGCGATCGCGGGGAAGAGCTCAGACGGGGGACGCGCGGCGCACGCGAGGAGATCGTGGCAGTCGAGCACCTCGTCTGCCGTGATCGGTTCGACCTCGACGGGCGTCGGGCCGAAATCAAGGATCGCGATGCCATCTTGTCCGCACGACCGGCAGCGGAGCCTGACGATCAGACGCGAAGGCTCGGTCACGACCGCCGCGATGTCCCCCCCGTGGTAGTACTCGCCGCAGCCGCTGCACGTCACCTGCTCGAGATGACGGATCAGCTGATCGATCCAACTCATGCCTCACGGAATACGCACTTCTCGTGCCTCTCCGCTGGCGTCGTTCGTGCTGGAAAACGCGTACGCGTAACGGAGGTGTGACGATGACCTGGATCGTTCTTCTACTGCTGCGTTTGGTCACGGGCGGACTCCTCATCGGCCATGGCGCGCAGAAGCTCTTCGGCGCGTTCGGTGGAAAGGGCGTCGAGGGAACTGCGAAGGGCTTCAGGAAGATGGGGCTCGATCCCGCGGAAGAGTGGGCGCAGGTGGCCGGCGCCGCTGAGATCGCGGGCGGGGGACTCATCGCTCTCGGGCTCCTCTCGCCGATCGGCCCGATCATCACGACGGCACCGATGATCGTCGCGTGGCGGAAGGGGCATGGCGACAAACCGATCTGGAGCAATCAAGGCGGGGCCGAGCTGCCGCTCACGAATCTGACCATCGCGACCGCCCTCATCCTCGCCGGACCCGGGGCGATCTCCGTCGATCACGTGCTCGGCATCAAGACGCCGTGGTGGTTGTCGGTGCTGGCGATCGTCGGGACCGCGGCGGGGATCGCGGTCGCACTTGGCGACGACATCCATGAAGCAGCCGAGGCGATCCGTCGCGATGAAGCGGTCACGGCGCCGCATATGACAGAGGAGCTTCCCGCCGCTAGATAGCCAGCTGCAGCTGCACGGTCTCGCGCGGCCGCGCCGGGCGTGCCGGCCGCTCGCGGAATTCGTAACGGGCGCGCACGCGACGTACCCGTTCCTCAATCTCGCGCTCGTAGTCCTTTGCGGGATGCGCCCCGCCCTGGTACAGCGCGTCGTAGCGGGGAACCACCGCGGCGAACTCCGTCGCTAGAAAGTCTCGGTAGTACTGCTGGATCTCACGGTCGACCTTGAGCAGTCGGTGGCGGAACGCTGTGGCGCCGGCTTCGCTGGCGGCCCGTGCAGCCGCGTCGAGCGATTCCTCGCTGTCGCTGATGCCGGGTAGGACCGGCATGCAGAGCACCGCCGCGTCGATCCCCGCTTGACGGAGCATGCGGAGCGCGCGCAGGCGTTGGCGGGGTGGCGCGGTGCCGGGATCGGTCTTCCGGACGATGTCCTCGTCGACGCACGGGACGCTGAAATACACGGTGAGGTCAGTCTTCTCGTCGAGCTTCTTGAGCACGTCGATGTCGCGGACGACGAGCGGACCCTTCGTGACGATGCTTGTCGGCATCGGATGGTCGACGAGCGCCTCGAGACAGCGTCGCGTCAGTTGGTATTTGCCTTCGATTGGTTGATACGGATCCGTCGCTGTCCCGAGAGCGACGGATCCTTCTGGGCGACGCCGAAGCTGCTTGCGGAGTTCTTCGACAAAGTTCTTCTTGACCTCGATGCTCCTATCGAATGCCTCACCGACATCGCGGTCGCGATAGCGCATGTTGTAAGCCCGGGAAAAGCAATAACGGCACGCGTGAGGGCAACCGACGTAAGGGTTCAAGCTCCAGTCGAATGGCATGCCTTTGACGCGGTTGAGCGCACTTTTCGCCTCGATCTCCGTGTAGATGACTTCACTCAAAGCGCTGCGCCGTCCCCCCTCGCAAAACGAAAGGTTCGTGTTGTGCCGTCTGCGTACTCGACGCGCACAAATGCAACCTTGTGAGGTCTAACGCCAACGGTGTGAACGCCTATCCGCCGCACGCATCTCTCGATTACCGGCCTCTGCTGATCGAAGCCGGTCGCCGTTGCGGCACTCGGTTCCATCCGGACGCAATACTCCCAAACCAGCTTCTCGATCGACAGCGCGGGAACACTCTTTGCCTTGCAGCGAAGTTGGGGATCGGGTTCAACAGTGCCGATCTGGCCCGAACAGCGGTAGTACAAGCCACGCCAGTTGTTCTGAGGACTGCTCACCCTTGTGGCAGCGAAACCGAGTCCGCAGTCATCGCAAGACATCAGCCCTCTGAGAAGATGTGGCCTTGCTGGGCGGCCCGGTTCGCAGCTTCTGTTCGCTCGGATCGCATCCTGAGCTGCCTGCCATAAGTCGGCGCTGACGAGGGGCGCGACCCTCCGCTCAATCGTGCCGGACCTCTTCTCGATGCAATGCACCCCTTTGTAAAGCGCGTTCCGAACCATTGCATTGATGCGAGAAGGGAACCAGATGGATCGCTTCATCCTGACCACCTTGTTCGAATATCGGCGCCCAGGGAAGACACCGAGCTCATTCATGCGCCGGGCCTCCTTCACCGTGGAGGAACCAGCAGCAAGATGTTCGAAAACCGACCGCGCGAGTTCTGCCTCTGCCATCCCTGCAACCAAGCGACTCGAGGGGGTCAAAGCGCCGTTGGCGTCCAGGTCGTAACCAAAAGGAATCGGCCCACCAAGCCACTTTCCTTTTTCGGCCGCGAGGCGAACGCCATGGTCCATTCGTTGAAGAATCGCGCTGCGCTCGGCCTCTGCGAAGGCAGCGATCTGTGCGATTTGGTCTGTCAGAATGCGCGCCGGAATCGGGAGGTCTGCAACCGACCACACCTCAACGCCCGAGGCGGCAAAGTCCCGAAGTAACTCCACAAGTTCGGTCGCCGAACGCGAAAGTCGGTCTAGCCGGTAGACGAGCAGGATCTCAAATGAACTGAGACTCGCGAACAGTTCCAGAGTCCCCGGACGGGACTTCGTTGAGACGGTTCCGGATATGTCTTCGTCGACGAATTCCTGAACCACGTCGAAGCCGAGGTGCTCGGCAACCCGCCGACAGGCCTCGAGTTGCGACTCCGTTGTGCGCATCTTCGTGCTCGATCGCGCATAGATCGCTGTGCGTTTTTCAGTGCTCTGCGGCACTTACATATGATAGAACGTTAGTTCTAACAGCGCAAGAGGTCTGCTTCTTACTCAACCCATACCCGTCCCTGAAATTCGCGTGCCTACACTCGACGAGTCCTCGTGTCCACCAGAGCGGATCGGCCTTACGGCTCGTTCCCGCGCGGCCATCACGACGTGGCCCCCGATCCGGGCGCCCAGCCAGATCCGCCAAAAGCTCGCATCCGCACGGCTCTCCGCCGCGCGCTTCCGTGGACCGCCGCGCTTGCCGGTCCCGCGCTGCTCGTCGCCATCTCGATGGCGCCGGCGCCGCGGCCCGAGGACGTACAGCCATCGGCCACTCCGACGCCGGCCATGAGCGAGGTCTACGCGAAGGTCGCTCCCTCGGTCGTACAGATCAAAGCGCTGCGCGCGGACGGCACGGTCACCGATTCAGGGTCGGGAGTCGTCATAGACGACGCGGGCGACATCCTGACCGCTCTGCACGTCGTTCAGAACGCCCAGCGCCTGACGGTCGTATTCGCCGACGGCACCGAGTCATCGGCCGTGATCATTTCCCAGGTGACCGAGAGCGACATCGCAGCGCTCCGGCCAGCGAAGACGCCCGCGCAGCTTCAGCCCGCCACTCTTGGTAATCCATCGGCCCTTCGGATCGGCGACGACGCAATCGTCGTCGGAAACCCGTTCGCCCTGACGCGTTCGCTCTCGACCGGCGTGATCAGCGGTCTCGATCGCTCGGTTCAGGCGCCCAACCAGGGCCGGACCCTGACGGGCCTCATCCAGTTCGACGCGGCGGTGAACCCTGGATCCTCCGGAGGCCCACTGGTGAATAGGGACGGTGAAGTCGTGGGCATCGTCACCGGACTCGTGAATCCGACGGGACAACCCGCGTTCAGCGGCGTGGGTTTCGCGGTGACCATCGACACAGCGGCAGGCGCGCTCGGCGTGCCGCCGGACTAGAGGAGTGAAGGACTGATGGCAGAGACACAGGCGGCGGTGCCCCCCGACACAGGACGGCTTCTCTTCGAGATAAAGAAGGTGATCGTCGGGCAGGACCACCTGATCGAGCGCCTCATGGTCGGTCTTCTCGCGCGCGGCCACCTTCTGGTCGAGGGCGTGCCGGGCCTGGCGAAGACTCTGTCGGTCAAGACCGTCGCTCAGGCCATCACCGGCGACTTCAAGCGCATCCAGTTCACCCCTGACCTGGTGCCGGCGGACCTTGTCGGCACGCGCATCTACAACCAGCGCGCTGGCGACTTCCAGACGTCACTCGGCCCCGTGTTCACCAACCTCCTCCTGGCGGATGAGATCAACCGCGCCCCGGCGAAGGTCCAGAGCGCGCTCCTCGAAGTCATGCAGGAGCACCAGGTCACCATCGGCCGCGAGACGCACCGGGTTCCCGATCCCTTCCTCGTCATGGCCACGCAGAACCCGATCGAGACCGAGGGGACCTACGCGCTCCCGGAGGCGCAGGTCGACCGTTTCATGTTGAAGGTCCTCGTCGGCTATCCAAGCGAGATGGACGAATTCGTGGTCGTCGAACGGGTGACAGGTCGCATGTCGCCGGTCGTCCCGGTGATGACCACCGAGCGTCTGGTGCAGCTCCAGCGCGAGGTCGACGACGTCTTCGTCGATCCGACGCTCATGGAATACGTCGTGCGACTCGCGTCCGCGACTCGCAACCCCACCGAGTACGGCATCGGCGACGTGGCGAAGTACATCACCTACGGCGCGAGCCCGCGCGCGTCGATCAATCTCGTCCTCGCGGGTCGCGCGCTCGCCTACCTTCGCGGTCGCCGGTACGTCACGGGGCAGGACATCCAGGACCTCACACTCGACGTCCTACGCCACCGCATCGTCCTCTCGTTCGAAGCCCTCTCCGAGGACGTCACCGCCGACGATGTCGTGAAGCGCGTGCTCGCGCGCATCCCCGTTCCGACGGAGCCGCTGCAGGGACATGTCGCCCTCCGCTCCTGAGCGCCGCCTTCAGCGGCTCGAGTGGACCGTCATGCGTCGGCTTGACGGACTGCTTCAGGGCGACTACCGGACGATCTTCAAAGGACAGGGACTCGATCTCGCGGACATCCGTGAGTACGCATTCGGAGACGACGTTCGGCACATCGACTGGAACGTGACCGCGCGACTCGACACACCGTACGTGCGCGAGTACCTCGAGGATCGCGAGATCAACGCGCATTTTCTCCTCGATCTTTCACCGTCCGTGGATTTCGGCACGGTCGACCGCAAGAAACGAGATCTGCTCATCGACTTCACCGGGCTGCTTGCGCGCCTTCTGACCCGCCACGGCAACCGCGTCGGCGCCACGCTCTACGGTTCTCGCGTCGAGCGCTCGATCCCGGCGCGCGGCGGCCGCATTCAGGTCCTTCGGATCCTGGGCGAGCTCGAGAAGCGTCCGCACCTCGAAAGCTCCCCACTCACGTCGCTCAGCGACCTTCTCGAATCGGGGATGCGTGGACTCAAGCGCCGATCGCTCGTCTTCGTCGTTTCCGATTTCTTCAGTGCGGCCGGCTGGGAACCACGCCTGGAGCGCATCGCGCGCCGCCACGAGACGCTCGCCGTTCGTCTTGCCGACCCGCGCGAGGACGAGCTTCCCGATATCGGGACGGTGATCCTGACGGACAGCGAGACCGGCGAACAGCTCCGCGTGAACACCGGGGACCCGCGGTTCCGCGAGCGGTTCGCTGCGGCCGCGCGGCGCCGCGAGGATCAGCTCAGCGCGACCTTCACGCGCGCCGGCGTCGACGCGCTCGTGCTGCGTACGGACGAAGACCTCGTCCGCGCTATCGTCAAGTTCGCGTACGGGCGTAAGCGGCGCGCTGGACGGCGTGCCGCGATGGGAGCATCCGCATGACCTTCATCTGGCCCACCGCTCTGTTGCTGCTGGTCGTCGTCGCCGGACTCGCGGTCCTCTATGTCCTCGCGCAGCACAGGCGGAATCGCTACGCGCTCCGGTACGCGAACCTCTCGCTCGTCCGCGAAGCCATCGGGAAGGGACCGGGCTGGCGGCGGCACGTCCCGCCGGTCCTCTTCATCCTCGCGCTCGCTTTCATGGCCATCGGGGTCGCGCGCCCGCAGGCGGTGGTCGCGGTCCCGAGCCAGGAGGGAACGGTGATCCTCGCGATCGACGTCTCCGGCTCGATGCTTGCCGAAGACATGAAACCGAATCGCATGGAAGCCGCGAAGGCCGCGGCGCGCGCGTTCGTGGAGAAGCAGAGCGAGAGCGTGAAGATCGGCGTCGTGTCCTTCTCGGGCGACGCGTCGATCGTGCAATCGCCCACGACCGACAAGACCCTCGTGATCGCCGCCATCAACCGGCTCCGCCCACAGCGCGCGACGGCGATCGGCCGCGCGATCCTCGTGTCTCTCGATGCGATCGCGGAGAACCAGGGAAGCGAAGAAGATCTTCCGAGCTCGATCCTCCAACAGGGTCAGCCAGGCGCGACGCCTCGCCCGACGGCCACTGCGTTGCCCGCGTACCTCGTAGGGCGGCACTCGTCCGCGTCGATCGTCCTCATGTCCGACGGCCAGAACAACCAGTTCCCGCCGCCTCTCGACGTCATCGACCAGGCGGTCAGCCGTGGCGTGCGCGTGTACACGATCGGCCTCGGAAGCTCGGCCGGTGCCATCGTTCGGCTGCAGGGCCGCGCCGTGCGCACCGCACTCGACGAGACGACGCTGAAGAAGATCGCCGAGGTCACTGACGCCCAGTACTTCAACGCGAACACCGAAGCCGACCTCCGCGCCGTCTACGAAAACCTCACCACGCAGCTCGTCGTCCGCAATGAGAAGACCGAGCTGACCGCGTACGCCACGCTCGCCGCGGCAATCCTCGCCGTCTTCGCTGGCGCGTTCTCGTTGCTCTGGTTCAACCGCCTGCCGTAGTTCTAACTAGCGTGAGGCAGGCGGGCGGCCGTCCGTCCCCGATCGCGGATGCAGGTTCATCGGCACCACGCCGCTACTGAGGTCTGATACCCAGAACCGTCGCGCTAGTCGCCGATGTCGCGACGACGACCTCGCGTTGCGCTTCGCCGACATCGGTCCGCTTCCAAAGGTCGCGAACGCGGACATGTGCGCGTGGCGCAACTCCGAAGTCTTCGAGAGCTATGCGGACCTCTCGCGCGACGGACCCGCGATTCAGGACGGCGATCGCGAGGTCACCGCTCGTCCCGAGCACGCGCATCCACACGTCGATGTCGCCATCGCGACGGATGCGCCGGCCCTGTTTACCCGCCGCGTCCTGATCGATCGCGACGACCTCCGGCGCCGTCAGGATCTCGCGGACCTCGTCGCTCATGGTGCGGAGATCGTTGCCGGCCATGAGCGGTGCGGCGAGCAACGACCAGAGCGCAAAGTGCGCGCGGCTCTGTTCGCCCGTGAGCTCGCCATTCCCGACCTCGAGCATGTCCGGATCGTTCCAATGATCCGGCCCGGCGAACGTATGAAGCTCGGCTTGGCGATCGACGATCGTCAGAATGCTCGACCACTCGGGTTGAATGTCCCAACACGTCCGCCACAGGTGACCGAGCTCGCCTGCCCATTCCCACGGCCGGGCGCGTCCCCACTCGCAGATCGAAAGCACAATCGGCCGCCGCGCGGCGTGGAGCGCCATCGCCCATTTCGCGTACAGGGCGCGGGGCCCCATTCCTTCCGTGTGGCACCAGTCGACCTTCACGTAATCGACGCCCCACTCCGCGAATCGCCGTGCGTCGCGGAACTCGTAGCCGAGACTCGCCGGCAGGTCCTGGCAGGTCTGCGTGCCGGCATCGGTGTAGATCCCGAAGCGCAGGCCCAGCGCATGGATACGATCGGCGAGCGCCTTGATCCCGTTCGGGAACTTGTCCGGGTCGGCGACGAAGTCGCCGTTCCGATCGCGCTCCGGCGCCATCCACCCGTCGTCGATGACGACATAGCGGTATCCCGCATCGCGCATTCCCGCGGCGACCATCGCTTCGGCGGTCTCGAGCACGAGGCGCTCGTCGATCTTCACTCCAAAGCGATTCCAGCTGTTCCAACCCATCGGCGGCGTGGGCGCGAGACCATCGGAGAGGCGTCCGATCCCCATTCAGGGCACCACCGCGACGAGGCGTCCGCCGGGGCCGTAGCCCTGGAGGACGCGCGCGGCGAGATCTTTTGCCGCGCCACGCTGCGTGAGGGCGATGATGCTTCCGCCGAAGCCACCGCCAACCAGACGTGCTCCGAGCGCACCGGCCGTCGTCGCCAGCTCCACGAGCCGGTCGAGCTCGGGCGTCGAGACTTCGTAGTCGTCGCGGAGCGAGATATGCGATCCGGTCAAAAGCTCGCCGAGTCGCGCAACGTCCTGCGCGCCGAGGGCGACGACCGCCTGACGCACGCGCGCGTTCTCGGTAACGACGTGCCGAACGCGCCGGTCGAGCGGCGACGGGAGCCGCTCGAGGAGCGTGTCCAAGGGTCGTTCGTCGAGCTCCCGGAGCGACGCGATCCCGAGGTGGAGGCAGGCGTCCTCGCACTCCTCTCGCCTTCGGTTGTACCCGCCGGTGGCGTGCTCGTGGCGCGTGCCGGAATCGATGACGGCGAGCTCGGCAGACGAGGGGAGGGGGACCCGGCGCATCGCATGGTCGCGCATGTCGATGAGCAAGGCTTCGTCTCGGCCGCCATAGACCGATGCGAGCTGATCGAGCAGGCCCGCGCGGGCTCCCGCGAAGTCGGTCTCGGCGGCATGGGCGATCCGCACGCATGCCGCGTCGTCGAGCGCGAGATCGAACAAATCGGACAGCGCGCGAAGCAGGGCGATCGCGAATGCCGCGCTCGAGCCGAGGCCGGCGCCGAGCGGAAGGTCCGACGTGATCTCGGCATCGAACCCGCCGACGCCGAAGCCCTGCTCGGCGAGGATCGACGTCACCCCGCGCGCGCGATCCACCCACGTGCGGTCTTTGCGCTCGGCGCCGATCGCATACGAAGCTTCGTGCGGGGAGACAGAAGCGTCGGTCGTCAGGTGAGCGATCCCGTCGTCGCGCTCGTCGGCACCGACCGTGACACCGAGACGCAGCGCGACCGGCATCACCAGCCCGTCGTTGTAGTCGGTGTGCTCGCCGATCAGGTTGATCCGTCCGGGGGCGTGCGCGGTCGCCCGACGACGCATTCGCCGCGGACGATACGCGGGGGCGGCCCCGAGCCGCTACGCCCGAATCTCAGGCTCCCTGGCCGATCGGGTCCTCTGGAAGATGGTCGATCGAAGTTGTCAATCGAGGCGGCCAGTTCATATCGTTGAACAGTCGGTCGGTCCTCGCCCTACGGCGTGCCGGAGTTGACCTAGCGAATTGGGTCGTCAACGATGTCACCGGGAATGCAGCGGCAGAGGCGAAACTTACGACGCGCTTGTGGGAGAACGGGCTCAGCAATCTTGGCAGCGACGTGATCCGGATAACCGGCTCTGGCTCGGTAAGTTGGCTAGCTCACTCAGATAAGGCGGAGATGATCGTGACTGGGAGACAAGAGGTCTGGCGGCTGCCGCATCCGTCGCAAGAATTCGAACGCGGACCTGAGGTCCACCTGACCGAAGGGACGCTTACCGTTCGGTATGACTTTGAGACTGAGGCTGGGGGCTACAAATGGGCAAGTTTCCGATTCGAGGATGTGTCTGCCTTTGAATTCCTTCGTGAAGAATTGTGCGGCCCCGACCAATTCGAGGCGCTGGACAAACTACTCGAAGTCCGTGATTCGCCTTGGCTAAAGATGCTGCAGGAAAGCCGAAGACTCGGACCAGGTCAGGTCCATCATTATCGGATCTACTTCGATGACTACGGCTGCTATGAAGTTCTGAGCGCCACATTCCTAGCGGAAAACTGACTTGGGTGCCCGGCGCTAAGACGGACGAATGGGCATCTCGTGAGCCCCATCAGCGCGGCGAAAGCTTTGTCGGGTGCGGTTGAGGACAACCACGAATGGGTCGTTTCGTGGTTGCTCTTGGGGAGATAAGGAAATCGGAGGCCTAGCCGCGGACGGAAGCTCCCCGCTTGGCCTGGCTGCAGGCGCGGTGTCTTCCGAACGAACGTCACAACACCGCCAACACGGCGACGCCTGACCGCCGCGAACGGCACCCGCTTCTGCCCGGTACCCGGGTGTTCGCGCACACTTAGCACATGCGGTTCGATAAGACGCTCGACGTTCAGCGCGCGATGGCCATCTACGCGCACCCCGACGACGCCGAGTTCGGGATGGCCGGGAC
>JALYLL010000009.1 GCA_030774255.1 Chloroflexota bacterium
GCCCCTCGACCTTCACGGTCATCGCCACGTTCGAGTTCACGTCGTTGATGAAGTTGAGCCGGTCAAACGAGAGCACGGTGAACGAGATGACCATGATGGTCGGAACGACGGTCCAGATCAGCTCGAGCGTGTTTTGCCCGTGGATCTGCTGCGCCACCCGGCCCGGGCGGTCGCGGAATTTGATGCCGGAGTAGGTGAGCGCGCCGACGACGATCGCAAGCACGACGACCGCGACGGCGAACATGATCCAGTAGAGAAAGGCGATCGATTCGGCCTGCGGCCCGCGCGGGTCGAGCGGCCAGGGACCCATCACCAGAGACTAGGGCGAGATTTCGACACGCGCCAATCGCGGCGCTAATCTGCGTCGCGATGTCATCGCATCACGACGACGACCACCCCATCCATCTTCCGCAACCGAGCTTCTCGCCGCCGCTCCTCGGGTTCGGCGTGATGCTGCTCGCGTTCGGGGTCCTGCTCGGCCCGGTCTTCCTCGTGCTCGGCGCCGTGATCATGGTGATCGGCATCGCGACGTGGCTCATCGACGATGCGCGCGCCTACTCGAGCGCTCCCGAGCCTACTGATGGAGCACATCACTAGGCGATGAGAACCACGCTCGAGGACCGGACGGTCGTACGCGGCCGCCGCGGGGACCCGGCCGACCGCCTGCCTCCGAACGAGACCGGCCTCGAGTCGCAGCCCTCACGGTTCTCCGCGGGAATGTGGGCGGTCATCCTCTTCGTCTCGAGCGAGGCGTTCTTCTTCGGTGCGCTCTTCACCACGTACTTCTTCCTCCGCGCTCGGATCCCCGAGTGGGAACCCGTGTTCGGCGAGAAGCCGACGTGGCAGGTCGACCCGATCCTCGGCATCGGACTCCCGACGCTCAACACGATCGAGCTGCTTGTCTCGAGCGTGACCATGCAGATTGCCGTGAACGCCATCAAGCGCGGCGACCGCCGGGCTCTCCGCAACTGGCTCATTCCAACGATTGTGCTGGGCGTGCTCTTCCTCATTGGCCAGGGCTACGAGTACACGAAGCTCGGATTCCTGCCGCGCGACGGGGTCTTCGCGGGCGTCTTCTTCACACTCACCGGTTTCCACGGCGCGCACGTGACCGGCGGCGTCATCTTCAACACGATCGTGTTCTACCGAACGCTCAAAGGTCAGTTCACCGCGCGGAGGCATCTCGCGGTCGAGGCCGCGTCGATCTACTGGCATTTCGTCGACGTGGTCTGGATCGGCCTCTTCACGACGATTTACATCATTGGGTGAGCCGTAGGCGAGCCCAGCGCTGTACAGGAGTCCCGCGCAGCGGGACCGTCGTACATAATCGGCTAGCTCTTCAGCAGCGCGCGTAGATCGTTCGTCAGATCCCTCGCGAGATCCTCCGAGTGCAGCAGCACGCGCTCACGACCGCGCGTGTCGATGAGATACACGGCGTCGTTGTGCGTCACGGTGCTGCTCCCGGCCTGCACGCCGATCCCGTACGCGGCCCACACCGGCGAAAGCTGCGCCCGTCCACCAACGAGGTAGTACCAATTCGAGGCGAGCCCGTGCGCGCTTGAGAAATCCTGCACGGCCTTCGGTGTGTCGCCGTCAGGGTCGACGGAGACGGCGATGAATGTCACTCGGCTGGCGTCGCCCTGCAGCTCGGTCTGCGCCGCGCGGAAACGCGTGGCGGTGAGCGGGCACACGTCGGGACAGGTCGTGTACAGAAACGTCAACGCGACGACCTGCCCGCGCTGCGCCGACAGGGTGACCGCGCGGCCACTCACTCCGTCGGTCAGGGTGAAGTCGGGAGCGTCGGTCGTTCCGAGCTCGGTCCCCGCGAGGGGTGCCGGCGCGCAGGCGCCGAACACCAGCGCGGCGACCCAAACGTATCGAACGATGCGTCTCATCGAACCCACGATCTGGGCATCAAGCATCATCGTCGCGTATGCCGCCGCTTCGAGTCGTCGTCGCGTACGTGAGCGTCGCGCTGATCTGGGGGTCGACCTGGGGCGCGATCAAGATCGGCGTGACCGACGTTCCCCCCTTCGTATTCGCCTTCCTCCGAGCGGTCGCGGTCGCCAGCGTCCTCACGATCATCGCCGTCGGGCTGCGCCAGCCCTTCCCACGCGGGAGGCGGACGGTGGTCATCGCCACCATCGTCGGGCTTATCAACATCGGGTTGACCTGGGCGATCATCTTCTGGTCGGAGCAGTTCGTCCCGAGCGGGCTCGTTGCCGTTTTCGGCTCGGCCGCGCCCGTCTGGACGGCCGTGCTCGCGCATTTCATGGTCAAGGGCGACCGCCTCTCAATGCTCAAGATCCTCGGCCTGGTTCTCGGTCTCGGCGGCACGGTCCTTCTGATCGGCGCCCCCGACGCGGCGGACGGCACGGCTGGACTCATAGCGACGGGGATGCTCGCGGTCATGCCCATTACCTGGGCGATCGCCGCGATCCTCCAGTCTCGTTTCCTCACCAGGGTCGCGCCGATTCCGACGGTCGCGGTGGGAACGTGGGCATCGGCCTTGTTGCTTGCCCCGCTTGCGCTCGTCCAGTTTCCGCAAGGCGAGCACTGGACGCTCGCGAGCGTGCTCGCCTTTGTGTGGCTGACTCTCTTCGGCACGTGCTTCGCGATGGTCGTATCACTCTGGCTCTATCGAAAGCTCCGGCCGACGACGATCACGCTCATCCAGGTCGTCGTCCCCGCCGAGGCGATCCTCATCGGCACCGTCTGGCTCGGCGAGCCGGTCAGCATCCG
>JALYLL010000010.1 GCA_030774255.1 Chloroflexota bacterium
GAGCAGGAGATGGTCATCCCCGTGTCCGAGAACGAGGCCTTGATGGACGCGCGCGTTCCGTTCGAGGACGTGCGCGAAACCTTCGACCTGGACTTGCCGCCCGCCGAGGCCGCTCCGAACTACGACACCCTCGGCGGATTCGTCGTCGCCCAGCTCGGCCGATTCCCGAAGTCGGGCGAGGCCGTCGAGGCGGGCGGCGCGAAGTTCGTCGTGGAGAGCGTCGAGGGACGCCGCATCCGCCGCGTGCGCGTCATCAAGAAGATGCCCGCGGGCGAGAGAGTCTGAGTGGACAAGCTCGGGCCTGGCGACGAGGATTTGATCCGGGTCGCGTCGCTCGCGCGCCGGCGCGCGTACGCGCCTTACTCGAAGTACAAGGTCGGCGCCGCCATCCGCACCAAGCGCAACAAGATCTACTCAGGTGCGAACGTGGAGAACGCGTCCTATGGGCTCACGGTGTGCGCCGAGCGTTGCGCGGTGTGGGCCGCGGTTGCCGCTGGCGAGACGAAGGACTACGACGCGATCGCGATCGTGATCGACGACGACAAGCTGCCGACTCCGTGCGGGGCGTGCCGACAGGTGATCGCGGAATTCGCACCGGACCTGCGGGTCGTGCTCGCGACAGTCGGCGGCCTTAGAAAGACCACGACGCTGACGGCGCTTCTGCCGGAACCGTTCCTACCGGGGAACCTCACCTAAGCGACAAGCGGGACCAACTCACGATTCGGGTGCTCAACCCACTGGTCGTCAATCGGCGGCCGGTCCGCATGGAGCAGGTCTCCCGCGGGACCTCTGGCTGACGCGACGGCTGCGGCCGACGGAGATCGTCCGCGTTGCCGACGGATGCGCTTTCGCCCGGTGTAGGCTCGTCGGCGCGGAGGCGGGGAATGGGACCGAGGGCTATCTGGCGCGAGGATCTGGTGACGAGCCTACTCGCGGCCCTTTTGGTGGCAGGGCTCTTCCTCGACGGCTGGAACCACATCAATCTGCAGAACGGCGCGCTCGGTAGCTTCTTCACGATCTGGCACGCCCTGCTCTACGCCGGGTTCAACCTGACCGCACTCTGGGTAGTGACACGCAACCCGCATCTCTACAGGCGTGGCGCGAAGCCGGCGCCGTATTTCCACCCGGTCCTCGGCATCCCGCTGCGCTACCCGCTCGCCATCGGAGGGCTGGCGATCGCGACGGTCGGGCTGTTCGGGGACATCGCCTGGCACACCGCGTTCGGCGAGGAGACCGGCGTCGCGCGCGTGATCGCCCCGTTCCACCTCTTGCTGTTCGCAGGCGCAGCGGGCCTGGTGTCGGCGCCACTGCGGTCCGCGTGGTACGCGCCGGGGTACTACCCGAGCGGGCTCTCGTTCGGCAGGATCCTGCCGCCGCTCATCTCGCTGACCCTCGTCACCTGCGTCGCGGCGTTCATGTTCCAGTGGCTCGACCCGTTCCTCGACTGGACGCCGTCGGTCACGATCGGCCGGATCCCCCCGGAGCTGGCGACAAACGCGAGGGTGCGGGGTACGACCGAGGTCGCGGGCGCGGCGCGGATTCTGGTCACCAACCTGATCCTGCTCGCACCGCTCTTCCTCGCCCTGCGGCGATGGCGGCTCCCCTTCGGGAGCGCAACGCTGCTCTTCGTCGTCGTGAGCTTCGCGATGAGCGCGCTCTCGAGTTTCGATCTCGGCGCGACCGTATTCGCCGGCCTGGTCGGAGGGCTCGTCGCGGACGCGATCATCGATGCGTACCAGCCAGATGCAGAGCGGACGACGGGGTATCGCGTGATGGCGGGCGTCACACCGCTCGCGCTCTGGACGACGTATTTCCTGATCCTCCGCTGGGTGTATGCCGTGGATTGGCCGCTCGATCTGTGGATCGGGACGACCGGGCTCGCCGGGATCTCAGGGCTCCTGCTGAACTACGTGGCGATCTCGCCGATCGTCCCGGCGCCCGTGACCGAAGGCGGGGTACCGCTGCCCGAGGATCGGCCCCATCGTGCGATGCCGGTCGGTACGGCGGCGAACGCGGCGCTGGGCATCGGAGGAAGGACGGGAGATGGCGGCGAGTAGGCAAGGCGGCAGATACGGACGGCGAACATTCCTGACCGGTCTCGGCATCGGGCTCGGCGCAGCCGGCGCGGCGGGGCTGGCGGCCGGCGTCAGCGCCGGCCGTATCGCCGAAGACCGCCGCATCGCGACCCTCACGCCCGGCAACTTCGGGCGGCTGTTCCCCGACCTGCCGCCATTCTTCGACGCGGTCCGTCCGGCGGGCGCGACGGACCCGCTCCGCGACGTGATGCGCGACATTGGCAAGCCCGGCGGGTTGCTTGACGCAAAGGACGCGATCGCCGCGGGGCCGGTTGCGTTGATCGCGGACGCGTCGGTGAACGGCAATGCTCCGCCGACCAATCCGGACAACCCAACGCACACCGCCGGCACGACGTTCTTCGGGCAGTTCATGGACCTTGATGTGACCTTCGACAGCCGTTCGACGCTCGGTGTGCCGACCGACCCGTTCAACACACCGAACGCGCGGATCCCGTACTTCGACCTCGACACGGTGTATGGCCAGGGCCCCTTTGTGACACCTCAGTACTACGACGTCAACGACAACGCAAAGTTACGAATCGAGAGCGGCGGGATCTTCGAGGATCTGCCCCGCAACGCGGACATGACCGCGATCATCCCCGACCCGCGCACCGATCAGAACATGATGGTGTCCGGGTTGCACTGCGCCTTCATCCTCTTCCACAACAAGGCAGTCGATTACGCGCGCCAGGAAGGGCTCATCGATCCCGCCGCCATCTTCGCAGAGGCGAAGCGCCTCACGCTCTGGCATTACCACTGGCTGATCCTGAACGAATTCCTTCCGCTCTTCATCGGGCCGGCGATGGTGGACGACATCCTGACCAACGGCCGGCGCTTCTACGGTCCCGGTGTCGGTGAAGCCGCGATGCCGATCGAGTTCCAGGGCGCCTGCTTCCGGGTCGGCCACACAATGATCCGTCCGTCCTACCGGGCGAACCTCAAAGGTGACAACGGGAAGCCGTTCTTCGGCTTTATCTTCGACCCGGCCCTCGGGGACATCACGTCCGCGCCGGGCAAAGATCCTGGCGACCTGCGCGCCGGATTCCGCGCGCCGCGGCGATTCATCGGCTGGCAGACGTTCTTCGACTTCAAGGATGGCGAGATCAAGCGGAACAAGCAGATCGACACGAAGATTTCGACGCCGCTGTTCACCCTGCCGCTCGGCGCGATCGCGAGTCATAAGGCGCCGACCGCCCTCATGCAGCGCAACCTCCTGCGCCACATGACCTGGTCGATGCCATCGGGCCAGTCGATCGCCCACGTGATGGGCGTCGAAGTGTTATCGGCTGACGACCTCATCGACCTACGGATCTACGACATGGACCTCGATCGGAACACGCCGCTCTTCTACTACATGCTCAAGGAGGCGGCGCTCGTGCCGAACAGCGACCTCGGTCGCAACACCGGTGGATTCCATCTCGGGCCGGTTGGCGGGCGCATCGTCGGCGAGGTCATCATCGGTCTGTTGCAGAGTGATCCGAATTCATGGGTCGCCAAGCAGCGCGACTGGACACCGACGCTCCAGAACCCAGGGCCGGGCTTCCGTATGACCGACTTCCTGACCTTCGCGGGGGTCGACCCCGCGACCCGCCACGCACGCCAGCCGAATTTCGCCTGAACGTCCGTCGCGGTCTCGGGTTAGCTGACAGGGCGAGACGTTTGAGCTCTGCAGGCGCCGCTTTTCGTCAGTAATTCGTACTGGCCGTTTGCTAAGCCCCTGCTACCGAAACGTCCCGGGCAGCGTCTTCTAATCGTGGGCCGCCCCGGCTATCTACACACCGCCTGGCGTGAGGGAGGACCACATATGAAGATGCGATCCGCGCTGGTCGCGACGCTGGTGATCGTGATGACCGTAGCGTCGCCGGCCGCGGCCACCGTCACGCTTCCGCCGCCTTCGATCACGCTCCCAAGCTCGGGGTCGTTCATGTACCTCAACAGCGAAACCGGCGACTGGGTCGGTCAGGGACAGGAGCGACTCTTCACGACGGCCGGTGGAACGATCGGCGGGGCAGTGCGCGGCAGCCGCTTCGGCGGGGCCGTGTACACCGCGAGCAGCGGCTGGAGCGTCGCCATGTATGCGCCGGATGGGCAGCCCCTCGTCGTCGGCTCGTACGCGGGCGCGGGTCGCGCGGGCTTCCAGTCCGCCGGCACGCCGGGCCTCGAGATCACTGGTGAGGGCCGTGGCTGCAACACGCTCACCGGTCAATTTGATGTGACCCAGCTCACTTTCTCGTCCCTCGGTGAGATCACGCTCTTCGACGCCACCTTCGAGCAACACTGCGAGGGCCTGGCTCCGGCGCTCTACGGCCGGATCCGCGTCGAATCACCGGCTCCTGCCCCGGGCAGCACCCTCCCACCGGGGTCGATCACGGTCCCCACGTCGGGCACCTTCCTCTACCTGATCAAGACGAACACGAACGTAGGCAATTACGAGCAGCTCTACACCTCAGCGGACTCGACCTTCGACTGGTCGTGGCCTTATTCGGACAACAGCGTCTTCCACGCGACCGTGATCCAAGGCAACTACGTTCATTGGTGGTACCTCGATATCGCCGCAGCGCCTGGCAACTCGCTGGCCGTAGGCCATTACGCGAATGCGGTGCGCTATATCTCTCGCACGGCGGGCACGCCCGGGCTCGACATCTCCGGCGACGGCCGCGGCTGTAACGAGGTGAGCGGCAGTTTTGATGTCGACGAGCTCTCGTTCGCCTGGAACTACGAGATGAGCGTCTTCCAAGCGACCTTCCATTTCTATTGCGACAACAGCCTCACTCTGCAGCACGGCCGCATCCGTATCGAGCATGCGACGCCTCCCCAGCCTCCGCCGGTCACGCTCGTCGTGACCCTTGACGACAAAGGCAAGGCCAGTGACGCCTCGGGGTACGCGACGATCTACGGGAGCGTGTCGTGCTCTCGCTCGGTCCCGGTCGACCTCCGCGGTTACCTCACCCAGACGAAGCCGGACCACACGGTCGTGCAAGGCGCCTTCTCGGGCACGGTCGACTGCATCGCGCCTACGACACGGTGGTCGATGCAGGCCGGCGGCACCAACAAGTTCGGTTCCAGTACCGCGGCGGCGAGCGTTACTGCGTACTATTGCGACGCCCTCCACTGCGATACCGCATCCGCAACGCAGACGGTGAAGCTGAACCAAGGGACCAAGTAGCTATGAGGGAATAGCGTCCTCGAGGAAATAGCGCAGGCGATCAGTTCGGCGTCTGGGCGTCCGTGAGCGCTTGGTAGAACTTCGTCGATCCAGTCATCGCGAGCTCGTGCGTTCCGCCCTCGAGCCGCTCCTGTGCGTGTTCGCCGGCGGACTCGAGGTGGAGCACGCCGTAGTCGCGGATCATCGAAAGCGGGAACGGATGCGAGATGCTCGCGTCCTGCACACGCTCGAGCAGCAGAGCGGCCTGCGTTCGGTTGAGGACGCCCCGCCTGGTGATGATGCGTCGATCCGTGAGCACGAACCATCTCGCGCTCCAGGGGATCCACTGCACCACCAGCCACAGCGTCAGCAACGCAAACACGGCGAGCGAGGCGACCATCAACGCTGGCTGGATCGGTGTGAAGTAAAGCGCAAGGATCAACAAGAGAATGTCGATGATCACGAGTGGCTCCCAGAGGAAGAGCGGCCGCGTCGCCATGATGAGCTTTTCGTTCGGCTCGAGGATGATGTCGCGCGGTGCCATTGCCGCCGGATTCTAGGTGGCGACGGCTCCCGCGGGCTCGGTCGTCGCGCCCGTCGCGGATGCAACGAGTCGTTCAAGCAGATCGAGCGGCTCGCGGGCCGCGGCGATGGGCGCGATACCACGAAGCGCTTGGAGTGCGCGACCGCGCTGCGTGGCGATCTCAGCGTCGATGAGCGCGCGGACTCCGAGCTCGTCAAGGATCTCGCGGATCTGCTCGACGCTCGCGCTCGATAACGGCGCCGCCTCCGCGAACAGCGCCGCCAGCCGGTCCCGCGTCTTCTTGATGCCCTGGGCTCGCTCGAACGCGAGCACGACCGGTAGCGTCTTCTTGCGCTTGGTGAGGTCGTTCATCTCGACCTTGCCGGTCCGCTCCGTCGAAGCCCAGATCCCGAGCACATCGTCGTGGGCCTGGAAGGCCTGGCCGAACGCGTCGCCGAAACGCGCGAGCGTCTCGCGTACCGAGACATCGTCCGTCGCGAGCAGCGCGGCGCCCTGCGCGGCCGCGGCGAAGAGCGCGCCGGTCTTCTTCGCGGCCATCGCCCGATAGCGCTCGGTGGTCACGTCGGTCCGGGTCTCGAACGAGATGTCGAGGAACTGGCCCTCGCAGACCCGAACGCACGCTTCGTCGACGAGCCTGGCGAACTCCAACACGCGCTCGGCAGGGAAGCCACGAAGGCGCTGCACGGCCAGTCGGGAGACCGCGAACATCCCGTCTCCGGCGTTGATGGCTTGCGGGACGCCCCAGACGCTCCAAACGGTCGGCCGGTGGTGGCGCGCCGGATCCTGATCCTCGATGTCGTCGTGGATGAGGGTGAAGTTGTGGAGCAGCTCGATCGCGGCCGCTGCTGGGAGCGCGGCCCGCGCGTCGCCGGTCAGGGCTTCGTACACGAGCGTGCAGAGGACCGGGCGAAGCCTTTTCCCTGAGGGTCCTCGCTCCGCTTCCAGCCCGAGGTGGTACAGCATCATCCCGTAGAACGGCTGAAGAGACGAGTCCGCGCCGGTCAGAAGAGCGCGGATCTCCTCATCGACGGCGGCGATATGTGCCTCGAGAGTGCGACCCACCGAAGACCGATCATATGCGCCCCGCCCCTCGATCGGAGCGTAGTTTCGTACCATTGAGGCTCCGTGGCATCTCGCACGTACCGTGCCGAGGCGATCGTTCTCAAGACGAACGACTTCGCCGAGGCCGATCGGATTCTCGTCCTCTTCACGCGCCATTTCGGCAAAGTGCGTGTCGTCGCAAAAGGCATACGCAGAGCGACGAGCCGCATGGCCGGGCACGCGGAGCCGCTGACGCACGCCACCTATCAGCTCGCGCGTGGGCGTGAGCTCGACGTCCTGACCGGCGCCGAAGCGCGCGCCATCTACCCCGACATGCGCGACGACCTCGCGCTGATCGCGGCCGGCTGGTACGTCGCCGAGCTCGTCGATCGCTTCACGGCGGACCGCGTTCCGTCCGCGCCGCTCTTCGACCTGCTCGAGACCTCGCTCCGCGCGCTCGACGCGGGCATCAACGCGCCGACGGTCTGCCGCTGGTTCGACCTGCACCTCCTCGATCGGTCGGGGTTCCGGCCCGAGCTCGGGGAATGCGCGCAGTGCCGCACGGCGCTGGCCGAGGTGACGAACGCGTGGGAGCCCGCGGCCGGTGGCGCGATCTGCGCCGGCTGCGCGGCGCGGCTGCCGTACCTCGCGCCGCTCACGGTCCGCGCGCTCAAGTCGCTCCGCTACCTCCTGGTGAGCGACCTCGACTCCGCCTCGCGTTTGCGGCTCGACGCTCCGCTCACGGGCGAGCTCGACCGGCACCTGCGCGGCTTCATGCGTTACGTGCTCGACCGCGATATCTCGACGACGCACCTCATGGACGAGCTGCGCACGCTCCCACACCCCGCGCCCGTTTCGTGAAGACCGCGCCGAGAGTGACGGAATGTGGCTGAGCGAGGCGCGGCTTTGCCGCCTCGAGCGAATCCGCCAGCCCTGAGCGAGTCTCCAGGCCGAAGGGCCTGAGATGAATCAGGACATCTCGGAGAAGATCACGTCGCTCGCGAAGCGACGCGGCTTCGTGTTTCCCTCGAGCGAGATCTACGGTGGCGCTGGCGCGACGTGGGACTTCGGCCCGCTCGGCGTCGAGCTCAAGAACAACGTCAAACGTTCGTGGTGGCGCGCGATGGTCCAGCTGCGCGAGGACATCGTTGGCCTGGACGGCGCGATCCTCATGCACCCCAAGGTGTGGGAAGCCTCGGGCCACGTCGAGAACTTCACCGATCCGCTCGTCGAGTGCCGCAACTGCCGCAAGCGTTTCCGCCTGGACGACCTGCCCAAGGGCGACCAGCTCGCGACCGACTGGCGCGCCCACAAGCTCGACCTGTCCGGCGTCTCCTGCCCGAACTGTGGTGAAAAGAAGCTCGCCGACCCGCGGCAGTTCAACCTTATGTTCAAAACCTTCGTGGGACCGGTCGAGGACACCGCGTCGGTCGCGTGGCTCCGTCCGGAGACCGCGCAGTCCATCTTCGTCGACTTCGAGAACGTTCAGCAGACCTCGCGGAAGAAGCTGCCGTTCGGGATCGCGCAGATCGGGAAGGCCTTCCGCAACGAGATCACGCCGGGCAACTTCATCTTCCGCTCGCGCGAGTTCGAGCAGATGGAGATGCAGTACTTCAGCCGTCCCGCCGATGCGCCGCGCTTCTACGACGAGTGGAAGGAGACGCGGCTCGCCTGGCATCTCGAGCAGGGCATCCCGAAGGACAAGCTGCGCTTCCGCGACCACGCCCCGGACGAGCGCGCGCACTACGCGGCGGCGGCCACCGACATCCAGTTCGAGTTCCCCTTCGGATGGAACGAGTTCGAGGGGATCCACTACCGCACCGACTACGACCTCCGCCGCCACTCCGAGTTCTCCGGGAAGAAGCTCGAGTACTTCGACGACGGCGCGAACGAGCGCTTCATCCCGCACGTCGTCGAGACGTCCGTCGGCGCGGACCGCGCGACCTACGCGATCATGTGCGCCGCGTACGCCGAGGAGCCCGACAAGGAGGGCACCCGCGTGGTGATGCGCTTCCGTCCGCACCTCGCGCCGTACAAGGTCGCCGTCCTCCCGCTCTCGAAAAACGAGCGCCTGAGTCCGACCGCGCGCGACGTGTGGTCCAAGATCCGGCCGCATTTCATGTCGACGTATGACGAGACGCAGGCCATCGGGCGGCGCTATCGCCGTCAGGACGAGATCGGCACGCCGCTCTGCGTCACGGTCGACTTCGAGTCGATCGACGATCACGCCGTGACCATCCGCGAGCGCGACTCGATGAGCCAGGTGCGTGTGGCGATCGACGAGCTCGTGCCGGCGCTCCGCGAGAAGCTCGGCGCCTGACCTTCAGAGCGCCGTGCAGTCGGCGCTCACGCTGTACTTCTTCACGACCGGCACGCGGACGCCACTTCTCGCGCTCCTTGCCCTGCGCCGGCCGCGGAACCTCGTGCCGATCGTGCTCGCCTACGCCGGGCTCGGCCTCGTCGCCGTGGTCGTCGGCGATCCGGTCGTCGCCATCCTCGCGCTTGCGCCGTCGCCGCTGATCGGGCCGACGCTCGCGCGGCTCGTCGGCGCGCGTGAGGAGACGGTCGGTGCGCTCCTGACGGGGACCATCGTGCTGTCGTTCCCGCTCCTGCTCGCGGCGATCCCCGGGATCGGCCCGGAGGTGAACATCGCCCTCTTCGCGTTCGTCATCGGCACCGCGCTCGCGAGTTCGGTGCCGCTCTTTCGTGATCTGATCCTGCCGATCGTCGACGGCGCGCGGTACGTCGCGCTGGCGATCATCCTCGGTGCCGCGGGCATCGCGGCCGTCGCGTTCGTCGACCCTCGGGCGGTGGGGGTAGCGGCCCTGGCGCTTCTCGTGGGCGCCGTCTCCGCCGCGATCGGCGCGATCCTGTTCAGGGGCGACGGCCTCGCCGCGGCGATCGGCGCGGGTCTGCGCGATCCCGCCGTTGCCGCTGGCCTCGCGATCGGAGCGGGGTTGGCGGGCGGGGCTGCGGTCCCGCTCGCGTACGCCGCGCTGGTCGCGTTAAGCCTTGGAGTCGGGAAGCTCCTCGTCGCCCGTCAGGCGTGACACGAACCGCCGCGCGAAGAGCGTCGCCGCGGCGGTGAGCGCGGCGGTCGCCGACTCCCAGACCATCTGCTTCGCCCGCGGGCCCGTCTCGACCTCTTCGATCTCGTTCTTGAGCGTCTCGCGGAATCGCTTGCGCGCGCGGCCCTTGAGCCGGTCGAGGCGACCGCCGAGCCGCTCGATGACCTGGTCGAGCTCCTTCTCGGTGCGCGATCGACGAAAGCTCTTGACCCGCGCGGCCAGCGCGACACCCACGATCGCCGCGAGGGAGCCGAGCGTCCCGAACACCGCGATCGGCTGACGCCGCGCGAGGTTCCGCGGGTCGGCATCGTCGCGGACCCGCGCGAGCAGGTAGTCGAGGTCCGCGTCGATTTGGCCGCGGAGCTCGGCTAGCTCGCGCTCCGTCCGAGCAGACGCTGTTTCGCCCACCGAATGGTCTCCTTCACCGAGTTGATCGATCGCGTAGGCCCGCGAAGGTCGAGGCGCTTGTACCCGACGAAGCCCGTGATCCCGGCGCCCAGGCCCATAAGGACGAGGACGATGAGCGCCGACGCCCACAGGGGCAGCACGAGCGCGATGAGCGCGACGATCAGGAAGACGAGCGCGGTCAGGAACATGAAGAGGAACGCGAGCGCGACGCCGAACCACTTCGCCGCGGCGACGTTCGCGCGGACGATCTCCGCGATCTCCTGACGCGGGAGCTCGAGCTGCTTGCGGATATAGGCGCGCACGTTCTCGCGGATCCGACCGAGGAGCGTGCGGTAACCGGGTCGTTCGTACACGGGCCGCGACTGTACCGCAGGGCTACGCACTCGCGTCTGGTGGAGCAGGTTTTCTGCCACAATCGACGTCTCCGAAGGGGAGGTCGTCATGGCCGTTCGTAGTCGCACGCGCCCAGCCACGACCCGCCGCGCCGCTCCAAAAGCGCAGAAATGGGTCTATCTCTTCGCAAACAAGAAGGCCGAAGGCAACGCGAAGATGCGCGATCTGCTGGGCGGCAAGGGCGCGGGCCTCGCCGAAATGACGAATGCCGGTCTCCCGGTTCCCGCCGGCTTCACGATCACCACCGCGGCCTGCAACGCGTATTTCGCGGCGGGAAAGAAGCTCCCGCCGGGGCTCTGGGATCAGGTCGAGAAGGCGCTCGCGACGATCGAGCGATCGACGAAGAAGAACCTCGGCGATCCGAAGGACCCGCTTCTCGTCTCGGTGCGATCGGGCGCCGCGATGAGCATGCCGGGGATGATGGATACGGTCCTCAACCTCGGGCTGAACGATGAGAGCCGCATGGGTCTCGCGAAGCTCACCAAGAACGGGCGGTTCGCATGGGACGCGTACCGCAGGTTCATCTCGATGTTCGGCCGGATCGTGCTCGGGATCGACCCGGCGAAGTTCGAGCACGCGCTCGACGCCAAGAAGAAGTCGGCGCGCGTCAAGAGCGATCCGGAGCTCTCGCCGAAACAGCTCGAGGACCTCGTCAACGAGTACAAGGCCATCGTCCGCAAGGAGACCGGAAAGCCGTTCCCGACGGAGCCCAAGGATCAGCTGCGCCTCGCGATCGAGGCGGTGTTCGGCTCGTGGTTCGGCCAGCGCGCCAAGGACTATCGCAAGCAGTTCAAGATCTCGGACGACCTCGGGACCGCCTGCAGCATTGTCACGATGGTGTTCGGGAACATGGGCGACGACTCGGGCACCGGCGTCGCGTTCACCCGCGATCCGAACACCGGCACGAAGGAGCTCTACGGCGAGTACCTGACGAACGCGCAGGGTGAGGACGTCGTCGCCGGCATTCGCACGCCGTCGAAGATCGCGCAGATGAAGAAGGACCTGCCCGCCGCGTATGCCGAGTTCGAAAAGATCGCCAAGCGCCTCGAGAAGCACTACCGCGAAGCGCAGGACCTCGAGTTCACGATCGAGCGCGGCAAGCTCTACATGCTGCAGACGCGCTCCGCCAAGCGCACCGCGGCGG
>JALYLL010000011.1 GCA_030774255.1 Chloroflexota bacterium
AGCGTCGCGTCGCTCGGGCGCATCGTCGCGTAGATCTCCTTCGCCTGACGCACGAGGTAGTGATCGCCTGCGTTGTCCAGCCAGCGAGGCACGTGGTCGCCGATCCAACGGAACGGTGATCCGCGAACGGCCGGACGCCAGAACCTCTTCGCTGCCGCGATCGCGACGCGGATGGCCTCGGGTTCCGACAGCGCCGCAGCGTCGTAGCCGGGTCGCGCCCGCTCGATGAGGATCGCCCGGCGCGCCGGGTCGTGCCGCAGGAGGCGCACTGCGCCGTCGCCGTCGAGGAGCGCCAGCGCGTCCGCCTCGTGATCGGCCTCGTCGTCCTCGACCGGAACGACCTTGAGCACCGCGTCGTCGCCGGCGAAGGCGACGAACGAGAACCGACCCGCGAGAAGGCGCTCACCCAGGGGAACGCCCCATTCGCGTGCGACCTCCACGGCTGTCGCGCGAAGGCGCTCCGCCAGGCGCGGCGTGATGCCCCAGGGAGCGACGTCCAGCCACGCGGTCTCGTCCGGGGTCACCGCCGGGTGCGAGTCGGGCGTTCGCTGGCGCGCGCGAGCACGAAGAGCACGTCCGAGAGGCGGTTCAGCCAGGGCAGGAGATCGCCGCCTGAGACGTAACCCTCATCGACGCACTCCACGACGTGCCGCTCCGCTCGGCGAGCGACCGTGCGGGCGTGGTCGAGGCTCGCGGCGATGCGGTTCTCGCCGGGAATGACGAAGCGCCCTTCGATAGGCGTCGTTTTCTTCAGAGCCTCGAGCACCTCATCGAGCCGAGCCACCGCGACGCTGTTGAGGCGCTCTTTTAGGCGTCCGAGGTCCTCCCGCGGGGTCGCGACCTCGGCCATGACGAGGTACAGGCCGTGCTGCAGCTCGAGGAGCACACGGCCGAGGCTCGACCGCGGCGCGAGCGATCGCGCGAGGCCGATGACGGCCTGCGTTTCGTCGAGACCGCCGAGGGCCACGATCCGGGGATCGGTCTTGCGGACGCGATCCTTGCCGAACAGCGACGTCTCTCCGCCATCGCCGGTGCGGGTGGCGACTCGAGCCGAGGGCCGTCGCGGGCGGTCGGGCACGCTCGACAGTCTGGCCGCTCCGGTCACGCTATGCTCGACCGGTCCCGCGAAGCTTCCCGCGGGGATTTATTGGAGGGACCGATGCCATCGGGTCGAGGCGATGCCAAAGACAAGAACAAGAAAAAGAAGTCCAAAGAACAGCTCGAGAAAGAGCTGAAGCGGAAGGGCGTGGCGCAACCGGTCCAGCCCATGACCTTCGAGATCGTGAAGCCCAAACGGAAAGAAAAAGAGAACTGGTGACGAGCCACTCCGGAAAAAACGGAGGAGAGCGGGGCGGCGCCGGTGTGAAGCAAGCCGGCGCCGCTCTTTTTGGGAGCGCTAAGGAGCAGAAGGTGGCTGTAACAGAGAAATCACGAGCGATCGAGCAGGCGATCCAGCAGATCGAAAAGCAGTTCGGGAAGGGCTCGATCATGAAGCTCGGCGCCAACGCCGGCGAGAAGATCGACGTCATCTCGACGGGCTCGCTCGCCGTGGACATGGCCCTCGGCGTCGGCGGCTTCCCGCGCGGCCGGGTCGTCGAGATCTTCGGCCCGGAGGCCTCCGGTAAGACGACGCTCGCGCTCCACGTCGTGGCCTCGGCGCAGAAGGCCGGCGGCACGGCCGCCTTCATCGACGCCGAGCACGCGCTCGATGCGGCATGGGCCCGCACCTGCGGCGTCAGCACCGACGATCTGCTCATCTCGCAGCCGGACAACGGCCAACAGGCCCTCGAGATCGCCGACACGCTCGTGCGCTCGGGCGCGGTGGACATCGTCGTCATCGACTCGGTCGCGGCGCTCGTGCCCCGCGAAGAGATCGAGGGCGAGATGGGCGACTCCTTCATGGGTTTGCAGGCGCGGCTCATGAGCCAGGCGCTCCGCAAGCTCACCGGCACCATCTCGAAGACCAACACGACGGTGGTCTTCATCAACCAGCTGCGCGAGAAGATTGGAATCATGTTCGGGAACCCCGAAACCACTTCTGGTGGCAGGGCGCTCAAGTTCTACGCGTCGGTGCGCATCGACATCCGCCCGATCGAGCCGATCAAGCAGGGCGATGTCGTCATCGGCCGCCGCGTAAAGGTCAAGGTCGTGAAGAACAAGGTCGCGCCGCCCTTCCGCATCGCCGAGATCGAGATCCTCGCAAGCGAGGGCATCTCGCGCGAGGGCGGGCTTCTCGACATGGGCATCACGATGGGCGTGCTCGACAAATCCGGAGCGTGGATCAACTACGGCACGATGCGTATCGGGCAGGGCCGCGAGAACGCGAAGCAGTTCCTGCGTGATCACCCCGACGTCGCCGCCGAGATCGACGCCAAGGTGCGCACGGGCAACCTCACACCAGGCAACGAAAGCCCGAACGGTGAGGAAGGCTAGCCCCAGAGCGAAGCAGCTCGGCAGCCCGTACGAGGCCGCCGTTCAATTTCTCGGAAACCGGCCGCGCAGCGTCGCCGAGATTCGCCGTCATCTGCGCGGCAAGCGCTACGACGACGAGGCCATCGACGGCGCGATCGACAAGCTCCGGGCGCAGCGATATGTCGACGATCTCGACTTCGCCAGGTACTGGGT
>JALYLL010000012.1 GCA_030774255.1 Chloroflexota bacterium
GCGCCGACGCTGCGTCCGTAGATCGAGACGGCGATCGCGCTGCCGAGCTCGATCGCGCCCTGGACCTTGGTGCCGTCGGGCATGTCGAGCACGAGTCCACGCGTCGCATCGTCGAAATGGGGGCGGACTGCGACGAACCCATGCACGCGCTTCGCATTCAGCATCCTGCCCTCGGGGTCGACGATGCAGAACCGGCGATCGTTCTCGACGCCGTTTCGACCGAGCTCGACCTCTTGGAGCTCCTGGATCGCGAGGGCTTTGATCGGAGCGACATGGATCCACGCAACCCGCGCGGTGGTCTTCTCTGACATACGCAACGAAAAAGTAACGTGCTCCGCCGGCTGCCGGGCGGTCGGCGGTGGAAGCGCCTCGTCCACCAAATTTGGTAAACCAACGCCTCGATGCCGTCGTTGGGCTTGCCTGGCGATGCAAAGTTCCCGATCGCCGCCGTCGTCGGATTGGTACTGATCGTCCTTGCCCGATGGGCGTCGGGAGTTCGCGGATCGAAACGAGACTTGTGGGTAGCGCTGCGAATCGGGGATGTGCTCCTCACCGAGGTCCTCGGTGCGTTCCTCGTCGGTTACGGACTCGGCGGCATCGTCGCGCAACCTGACGCGGCTGCCGCGAGCGGGCCGCCCGGCAGGTTCGGTCCGGTTGGCCGGTTCGGCGGGCTCAGCGTCAATCTGCCGGTTACGCTCGGGTTCGTTGGCGCGGCCGTCGCGGTCCTCACGCGCCTCGATCTGAGCGGCCTCGCGCTCCGCGGCTCGACTCCGCGCAACGGGCTCTCCATGTATCTCGGCTGGGACGCGCGGGTAATAGCGCCGATCTCAGCCGGCGGATTCGGTCAGATCGCGATGCGTGACGGATTGGGCTATCCGTTGTCGGCCGTCGCGACCGCGGAGATGGACATCCCCGAAGGGACGCCAGTACAGGTCATCGGCACGAAGGGCCTCAACCTTCTCGTCGCTCCCATCACCCCGGCCTAGGCGTTTTCAACCTCGAGCCGGAGGGCACGCCCTCGGGGATCAGTTCTTGGCGTCGGGCAACGACGATGATCCTCGGCCCGGCTGTCGAGAAACTGCGGTCGTTATCGCGGCCATGATCGCGGAGAGGACAACGCCGAGGTGACCTGCGGGATTCCGCGGCCTTGCTTTGCTTCTTCGGCCGAGCGTGAGTCCCATTGGTCGACGAAAAAGATCGCCTTCACCGCGTACGAGGATACGAGAGCGCGCTGCAGACGCCCGGTCTGTGCGTCAACGAGACGCAGGTTGAAGCAAAGGCCTTCCTGGCTGAAAGTCTCGTCCTTGTAGGCACGCACGACCTTGCCGTCCTGGAAGCGGACGACGACCTTCTGGAGTTCAGGGCCACCGCGACTATCGGCCGCGGGATCGATGGGGGCGTCGGGAAACGTGATCTGTTTGACGGCCGACAGCGACACCCATGCAAGGCGGTTGTTTCCGGAGATCGGGCGCACGACAAACGTCAGGCGCTGCTGATTGACCGAATCAGATTCGGCCTCAAGGGACTCTCCATCGAGAAAGTGGATCAGGATCCTCACGCACCCACGCTGGCAGAACACGGATGGAAACGAATCCCGCGTTCGGGGGAATCTGCTTCGAGCGCTGGGCTGATGAGCGCTACGCGGTCTCGGCGACGTCCCCGATCGCAACGAGCGGGACCCCATCGACGAGCGCCGGAGGATCGCCCTCCTGGAGTCCGGCGACATAGGCGCCGAAGCGCCCAAGAAAACTTCGCGCTTCCCGGGCCGCAGTCGCGAGTTGGGTCGGTAGATCGGGATCCTTTTGGAGCAAGCGCTGTGTCACGTCGAGGACCATCACTACTCGCGAGAGCTGTGCGGCGAAGTCCTGTTGCATTTCGTCGATCACCTGACGCCGTTCAGCTTTCGACTCTTCCAAGAGACGCGCCGCGAGCTCTCGCTGCGCGACCGACGAAAGAAAGTCGGCGATCGTCACGCCAATGTCGACGTCCAGGTCGGAGTACACGTCCTGCACTCGTCCGAGCACAAGCATTCCGCTGCTTGCATCCGTCACGCGGATCGGGACCAGCAGGTACTCATCGGCTCGCGTACTCATCCACGATCGCGCGCGCTCGCCGCGGATGTGGCGCACACGGCTCTCCGAAACGACGGTTGCCGCGAAGTTGTCGCGCTCCAAGTCAACGTCCCCCGGCAACACCTCGCCATACCCAAAGGCAGCGCGTCGATG
>JALYLL010000013.1 GCA_030774255.1 Chloroflexota bacterium
TACGGCGAGGCGGCGCAGCTCCTCGCGGAGAACGGCGCGGGTCAGCTCGATCGAGCCCGCGGGACGCCGACGCTCCGCGTGATGCTCGTCGCGGGTGGCACCGATCTCTTCCCGAACATGAAACGTCGCCAGTTCACGCCTGAGGTGCTGATCTCCCTCGCCCGGGTCCACGATGCCGCGGGCATCAAGCGGAACGGACATCTCGAGATAGGCGCGGGCACGACGCTGACCGCGGTCGCGAGCGACGCCCGAATACGTGAGCGGTTTACCGCTTTGGCCCACGCCGCCGAGGTGGTCAGCACACCGCAGCTCCGCAACATGGGAACGATCGGCGGGAACATCTGCCTCGACGCGCGCTGCAACTGGTACGACCAGTCGCTCTTCTGGCGCACGGCCGAAGGGTTCTGCATGAAGACGAATCCCGACGTCGTCTGTCGGGTCGCAACGTCGAGTCCGAAGTGCCTGGCGGTCGCGAGCGCCGACACCGTGCCCGCGCTGCTGGCGCTCGGCGCGAGCGTGCGTTTTGCAGACGCGAGCGGAGCGCGTGCGGTACCGCTGGCGGAGCTCTACCGCGACGATGGCATCCGCCCGATGGCGATGCGTCAGGACGAGGTGCTGACCGACATCACACTGCCGGACTCCGATGGGTGGCGAAGCTCATACCTGAAGCTCCGCGACCGCAACTCGTTCGATTTCCCGATCGCCGCAGTGGCGGCCGCGGTTCGCTGGGACGGCGCGACGGTGACCGAGGCACGGATCGCTATCACGGCACTCGGATCGCGGCCGCTGCTCGTCGAGGCCGCGGCCCCGCCGCTCATCGGGAGCCGCCTCGAGGATGAGGCGATCACGGCGGCGGCCGAAGCCGTCCACAAAGTCGCACGACCGATGGACAACACCTCCGGCACGATCTCGCAGCGCAAACGCGCGGCCCTCGTGTTCACCGAGCGCGCGCTTCGTTCGCTGCGTCCGGCCTAGACGTGCGCGCTGTCGCCGTGGTGACCGCCGCGGGATCGGCCGAGCGGTTCGGCGGGAAGAAGCTGCTCACGCCCATCGACGGCGAGCCGCTGCTCGATCACACGATCGACGCGCTGCTCGAAGGCGGGGTCGCCGAGGTGATCGTGGTCGTCGGAAAGGATGCCCGCGCCGAGCTCGAACGTGACGTGAACGCGATGCTCGACCCACGCGTGCGCGCCGTCGAGAACCCGGACCCGTCGCGCGGGATGTTCAGCTCCATACAGGAGGGCGTGGCACAAGCGCAGGGTGACGCGATCCTGGTGATGCCGGGAGACATGCCGTTCGTGTCACCGGAAACGGTTCGCGCGGTGATCGCGGCGTACGAACGAAAGCCCGCGATCGTGTCCCCGCGCTACCGGGGCAAACGAGGTCATCCGGTCGCGCTTCCAGCATTGCTGCGCGACGAAATTCGTGCCGCCGACCCGAGCGCGACGCTGCACGACGTAATTCACGCGCACATGGATATGCGCGTCGATGTCGACGTTGACGACCGCGGAGTTATCCGTGATGTCGACCGCAAGGAAGATCTCGTGTGAGCGCAGCCTCTGTCGAGGACTTCATGCGCGCACTGGAGCGCGTTCACTCCGGCGCCAATGGCGCTCTGGCGACGCTGGCACACGTCGCCCCCGAGGTCTGGCTCGTCGTACCCGTCGAGAAAGCGCCGACACCGGGCGAACGCGTTCAGGCTACCGGGGTTAGGGAGGAGGATGGTCGAATCCTCTTTCCCGTATTTAGCAGTGAGGCCTCCCTAAAACGGTGGGGCCTCAGGCGTCTTTGGGGCACGCTGCCGGCCCTGGCTATCTTCGAGGCGGCGCTCGCTATGCCCTGCGACGCGCTGGTGATTGACGCGGCCGGCCCTAATCGCATGGTGATCGGGCGGGAGGTCCTCATTACGCTCGTCAACATCGCGCGTTCCGAGGCTCCCCATTAGCCGGATACCGAGCAAACGCAGGCTCGGCTAGACGAAGGGGGATACTGGGTAGATGCGGGAAATCTTCGCTCGGATGGCGGAGCTCGAGCGTGAAGGGCGGCGGTTCGCGGTCGCGACCGTGGTTCGCACGACCGGGAGCACTCCTCAGGTCGTCGGCGCGAAGCTTCTTGTCGACGACCTCGGGCGTCTCGTCGGCACGCTCGGCGGCGGGTGCGTCGAGGGCGACGCGTTCGTCGAAGCGAAGCACGTCATCGAGACCGGCGAGCCCTCGCTGCGTGAGTACGAGCTCACCGAAGATCTCGCGTGGGACACCGGCCTCGTGTGCGGCGGCACGATGTGGATCTCGATCGAGCCGGGCGAGCGCGTGCTGCGGTTCGCGGGACGCGATCTTCTCGGCGACGTTCTCGCTGCATCGGCGGGCGGAAAGCCGGTCGCCGTCGCGACGCTCATGCGCAAGCGCGGGAAAGACGTGATCGCAGCGGGCAAGCTCTTCGTCGAGACCGACGCCAAGGGCGGCGGCACCCTGGGCGACCACGCCCTCGACGCGCGGGCGCGCGCGGCCGCGATCGAAACGCTGAAACAGGGAACGGCACGTTCCGTCGTGCTCGACGAAGAGACCGAGCTCCTCGTTGAACCGGTCATGTCGCGGCCGCGGCTCGTCATCGCGGGGGGCGGACACGTCGGGCTCGCGATCGCGAAGCTCGGCGTTCAGCTCGAGTACGAGGTCACCGTGATCGACGACCGTCTCGAGTTCGCGAACCGCGACCGCTTCCCCGGCGTGAGCGAGGTCGTGAACATGGATATGGTCAAGGCGCTGGAGACCATGCCGATCGGATGGAACTCCTTCGTGATCATCGCGACGCGCGGCCACAAGCTCGACTCGCAGTGCCTACGCGCGGCGGTGAAGTCGAGTGCACGTTACGTCGGACTCCTCGGAAGCAAGCGCAAGACGATCCTGATCGCGCAAATGCTGCGCGGCGAGGGGATTCCCGAGGAGCGCATCCGTGCGGTGCATGCGCCGGTCGGACTCGATCTCGGGGGACGCACGCCGGCGGAGATCGCCCTTTCGGTACTCGCGGAGCTCTCGCTCGAGCGGTACGGGGGCTCGGGCCGGCCGCTCCGCCTTTCTGACGAGCTCTTCGAGCGGACGCTGGGCGTAAAGAAACGGGACTAGCTCCGGCGACGAGCGCGCAGGCCATACGC
>JALYLL010000014.1 GCA_030774255.1 Chloroflexota bacterium
GAGGAGCTGCGCCTCGCGCCCGAGCCGCACAAGGTCCGCTGGATGGACGCGGCGTCCGGCAAGGCACTCGCGGCGCCGCACTGAGCCGACCCGCTCCGTCCTGGAGCGCGCGCGAGCTTCGCGACGAGGCGCTCGCGGTTCTGGCCCGGAACGACGTCGGCGGCTGGACGAAGCCGGCCCCACGGCTGTATCCGCACCAGTGGAGCTGGGACACGGCGTTCATCGCCATCGGTCTCGCGCGGACCGACCCCGACCGCGCGCTCCGTGAGCTCGAGCATCTCTTCAGCGCGCAATGGCGCGACGGACGCGTGCCGCACATCGTGTTCGACCCGAACGCGCGCGACTACCGGCCGGGACCCGACCTCTGGGCATCTGCCGTCAGCGAGCTCGCGCCGCGCACCGTGGCGACGAGCGGGATCATCCAGCCGCCGGTACACGCCATAGCGGTGTGGCGTCTGCTCGAGGTCGCCTCGAGCGAGACGATCCGCGCGCGCGTGGCGGTGTTGTACCCGAAGCTGCTCGCCTGGCATCGGTATCTCGCGGAACGGCGCGATCCCGAGGGCTCCGGGCTCATCACGATCTACCACCCGTGGGAGGGGACCGACAACTCGCCGCGGTGGGACGCCGCGCTCGCGCGGATAGCGGTCGGCCCGATCCCGCCCTACGCACGGACCGATGTGAGCGTCGTCGGCGCCGACCAACGTCCGACCTCCGCCGAGTACGACCGCTACATCTGGCTCGTGGCGCTGTTGCGCGACGCCGGGTACGACGACACCGCGATCCAGAGGACGCACCCGTTCTTGATCAAGGACGTCCAGAAGAGCGCGGTCTTCAGCGCCGCCTGCCGCTCCCTCGAGTGGATCGCGGAGCTCGTCGGCGCGCCTGAAGGAGAGCGATCCGAGATCGCCCGATGGCGTGAGCGGTCTGGCCGGGCGGTCGAGAGGTCGTGGGACGAGACGCTCGGCCTCGCCCTCGATACGGACCTCAAAACCGGCAAGCCGGTCCGCGTCGCCACCAGCGCCGGCCTCTGCACCCTGCTCGTGCCGGGCGTCGATCCGTCGATCGCCGAGCGCACCGAGCGGACCCTGTTCGGACCCGATTTTGCGGGAGCGTCGGGCCTCGCGTTTCCGGTCGTCCTCAGCACCGCGCGCACCGCGCCCGAGTTCCGCCCGCGGGCATACTGGCGCGGTCCGGCGTGGCCGGTCAGCAACTGGCTTCTCTGGTGGGGGATGACCCAGCGCGGGTCGGACGACTCCGCATCGAAACTGCGTTCACCGAATCTCGCAATGCTCTCGCGACCTGAGGCGCACTTCGCCGAGTACTTCGAGCCGTTCACCGCGGAGCCGCTTGGCTCGCTCGATCAGTCGTGGACGGCCGCGGTCGCGCTCGATTGGCTCGCGAGCGAGGCGATCTCGGACTGAGACCGGACGACACCGGTCGCGGCTACGCTGCACCGCGGATGCGTACGCGCACGGGACAGCTCCTGCCGTTCACCCTCCTGCTTCCATCCGTGGCCTTCCTCGCTGTTCTGATCGTCATCCCCATGACCCAGGCGCTTTTCCTTTCGCTCGCGACCGAGAGCGGCGGCTTCTCGCTCGAGAACTTCCAACGGATGCTCGCCGATGCCAACTTCAGCGATGCATGGCGCAACACCTTCCTGCTCCTGTTCCTCATCGTGCCGTTGCAGGTGGCGCTCGCGCTCGCGATCGCGCTGCTCGTCAACGCTCGCTTCCGCGGTCACCGTTTGTTCTTCCTCATCTATACGGTCCCGCTCGCGGTCTCCGATCTTGCCGCCGGACTTCTGTGGCTCGCGGCGTTCACCGAGCGCGGCTACCTCAACAGCGCGCTGCAGAGCGCCGGTGTGATCGGTCAGCCGGTGCTCTGGCTCTCGTTCGACAACTTCGCGGGACTCGTGACAGCGATCGTCATCGCGGAATCCTGGCGCACCACCGCGATGGTGCTGCTCGTCCTTGTCGCCGGGCTCGACCTCATCCCGCGGGACTATCTCGAGACGGCGGAGCTCTTCGGCGCGAGTCGACTTCGGCGGACGATCCATGTGGTGCTCCCGCTCCTGCGGCCGAGCCTTCAGTCGGCGCTCATCATCCGGACGATCTTCGCCTTTCAAACGTTCGCAGTCGTGATCGCGCTCGCCGGCCGCAACCTCCCGGTCCTGGCAGGCGAGGCCTACACCTCCTACGCGACGAACCACGACGAGCACCTCGCCGCGGCGTACGGCGTTGTGATCCTGGCTCTCAGCATCGTCGCGATCGTCGTGTATCTGCGCCTGCTCGGCACTCGGGAAGCGGAGGTCGGGCGGTGAGCGCCGCGCGCGTTTTCGACCGGACACTGATCTACGGGAGCGCCGTCGTCCTGGCGATCTGGACGCTAATCCCCTTCTACCTGATCGCGATGTCCGCACTCACACCGCAGTCGAATATCTCCGACTATCCCAAGCCACTCTTGCCGAGCTCGGTCTCGGTCGCGACGATGCGGCTGTTCCTCGAATCGAGCGGCGTCCTACCGGCGATGCTGAACAGCCTGATCGTCGCGCTCCTCACGGTCGCCGTCGCTCTGGCGCTCGGTGCGCCGGCCGCTTACGCGTTGGCGCGGTTCCGCTTCCGCGGCCGCGAAGCGTTTCGGGCCGTTGTGCTGATCACCAAGATGTTCCCGATCGCCATCCTCGCGATCCCGCTCGCGGCGATCTTCGTGCGGCTCGGCCTCTACGACAACCTCATCAGCGTGGCCCTCGTCCACACCGCCATGGCGCTTCCGTTCGTCATCCTCATCGTCGGCGGCGCCTTCGTTGCCTCATCGCACGACCTGGAAGAGGCGGCGGAGACCCTCGGCGCCAGTCGGTGGGGCGCGTTCCTACGCATCGCCCTTCCCCCGGCGATACCGGGTCTCGCCGCGGCGGCGATCTTCGCCTTCGTGATCTCGTGGAACGAGGTCTTCGCCGCGTCGATCCTCACCGTGCGCACGCGCACTCTTCCGGCCCAAGTCCTCGCCTCGCTTTCGACCTCGCCGCTCGCGCTGAAGCTCGTCGCCGGGTTGTTCATGGTGCTGCCGGCGGTCGTCTTCTTCCTCCTGATCCGCAAATACCTGCGCATGGCCTGGGGACCGCGCTGATCGGCGAAGCGCTCGACCGGCGCAAGCCGTACAAGCCGCTCGATGTCGGCAACGGCATCGTCTCCGGGACGATCACACCGGGCGGACGTTGGCTGTCCCTCGGGATCGCGCACCCCGTGCACGGCCGCGTCGAGCTGACCAGGATGGAGCCGTTCAGCGGAAGCCGATTCGATCAATCCGAGGTGCGCGCGTACCGCGAGTCGCTGGCCGATCCGAAGAGGCCAAGCTTCGGCTTCGACCTCCTCGAGGCGGACCCGAGCTCGGTCTGGCTCGCGGAGGACTCGTTTCCGTCCGCGGTCGTCGAGCGCCCCGAGGGCCGCTTCGAGTCGATCGTCGTCGCACCCGGCGGACGCAGCGGCGCGGTCCAGATCGTCCGGATCAAGGCGAAGATGGAGATCCGCGGGCCCACCTGGACGAGCGCCATGCGACTCGCGCGCGCCGAGTACACACAGCTCACCGCCGGCGGCGCGCTGCCGGACCCACACACCCACAACCGGATGTCGATGCATCAGCGCGATGACTGGCCGGACAGCCTGTTCCTCATCGAGGATCGGGCGCTCGGAGCCGCCGCGACGATCGCGGCGACCTATGCGGAGATCGGCGCGGGGACGGAGACCGCCGCGATCCTTGTGGTCTCTCTCGGGCTCGACCCGATGGCGACGATGACCGAGGCCCACGAGCTTGCCCGCGACGCCGAGGCGCTGGTCGAACAGCACCTGAGCGAGCGGCGCAAGCTCTGGGCGGGCCTGGCCCTCGCGGACCCGTCCGCGCACACGGCGCGTCGCGGCGTCTCATATGCGATCGACTGCTCCGCATCGCGAACCGCCGAAGCCATCGCCATCCTGGCCGACCACGAGATCCTGCCGCTCGTGTGGACGCGAGACGCGTATTACGTGTGCCGTGCGCTCCTTGCGGTCGGTCCCCGCGATCCGCGGATCTCGGCGCTCGTCGATGGCTTCATCCGTTGGAGCTTCGAGGCTGCCGAAACAGTCGACGGCTGGTGGCCGCGTGCGTCGCTCGCATCGGGGGCCGCGAAGGACCCGGCCTTCCAGCTGGACCAGCAGCTCTGGCCACTCCTCCTGATCGCCGACCGGGCGCGCCTGACCGGAGATGCGTCAGCGCGCGAGCGTTACGCGGGATCGTGCACCAACGTGATCGATCGGCTCCTGGCGGCGCGCACAGCATTCGGCCTCGTCGCGACGGCGGAGACGCCTGCCGACGACCCGCTGGTCCAGCCTTTCCATTTCTCGAGTCATGTTCTGCTCTGGCGCGTCCTCGCGGCATTCGATCGTCCCGTTGACGCGGCCGCGGTTCGCGACGCGACCCTGCGGCACTTCCAAAGCGATGGCAGGTTCGCGTATGCGATCGCGGGGCCCGATGGCGCGAACGCACGCCACTATCACGACGCCAATGATTTCCCGACCGTCTTCGCACCGGGGTGGGGGTTCTGCTCCGTCGACGATCCCAGGTGGCGCGCCACGATCGACTTCGGGTGGAGCATCGCGAACGAGGGTTACTTCGCGGGCACGCTCGACGGTCTCGGCTCGGTGCACACCAGGCATCCGTGGCCGCTCGGCGACCTGCAGGAGATCGTCCTCGCGCGCGTGACGAACGACGCAGCGCGGGAGCAGCGCGCGCGCGAGCGCCTCGCGCAGGTGCAGATGTGGGACGGGATGCTCCCCGAGGCCTATGACGAGACGAGCGGCGCCGTGGCGTCGCGGCACTGGTTCGCCTGGCCCGCGGCGCTGCGTGCGCTCCTCGAGCGCGAACCTATGCTCACCGCGCCGTGACACGCCCAACGCTGATCACGATCATCGGCAAGAGCGCGAAGGACCCGAACGATCCGGTGCCCGAGAAGGCCTTGCGCATGGCCGAAGAAGTGGGTGGTCTCATCGCCAAGCGCGGCGGCATCGTCGTCACCGGTGGGCTCTCCGGCGTGATGGAGGCCGTGAGCCGAGGTGCCAAGAGCGCCGGCGGTCTCGTCATCGGGATCCTGCCGGGATTCGACAAAGGTGATGCCAACAAGTTCGTCGATATCGCGATCACGACCGGAATGGGCTGGATGCGCAACACGCTCACGGTCCGCGCCGCCGACGCGGTGATCATGATCTCGGGCGGGATCGGGACGCTCAACGAGCTCACCATCGCGTATGAGCTCAAGCCGACGGTCATTCTCGAAGGGACCGGCGGGTGGTCCTCGCGCATCCGTGAGGTGGCCTACGGCGGCAAGCACCTCGAGGAGGCGAAGATCGCCGAGCTCCACTTTGCGCAGACGCCCGAGCAAGCCGTCGAGATGGCGTTCGCGCTCGCCATGGGCGGCTCGACGGGCCGCGATTCCGCGCGAGAATATCGCTGATGCTCGCCGCACCGATGAGGCACTGGACCGCTCTTCTTCCCTTGGCGATGTCGATCGCGGCCCTGGCACTCGTGCTCGGTCATGTCGCGTCCGGCGGTGTTCGCGAGGCCGATGAGGGGACCGCCGCTCACCTCTGGCAGCTCCTAATGGCTTTGCAGGTTCCTCTGGTCGCGTTGTTCGCCATCGTCTGGCTGCCACGCGCCCCGCGAGAGGCGGCGCTCGTCCTGGCGCTGCTGGTCGCGGTCGTGCTCGCGAATCTCGCCGCCCTCAGCTTTTTCAACCTCTAGGTCGCGCCTAGAGCGGTGGCGGTCCGATCGGCGGCAACGTCGCTTCGCACCACGCCGCGGCCGTAAGGAGGCGCCGGTCGTCGCCGGCGGTCGCGACGAGCTGCAGTCCCAGCGGCAACCGGCTCGGGCCGAGTCCGCTCGGGATCACGATCGCCGGAGCGCCGAGGAGCGACCACCTCGTGCAGAAGCGCGGATCGCCGGTCGTCTCGGGGGTGGGGGCCTCGCCGACCGTCGCTGGTGTGAGGATGGCGTCGTACGGCGTGGCCCACGACGCGAACGCCTCGGCCAACCGTCCGCGCGCGCGGAGCGCGTCGCGATAGACGTCGTCTTTGATTGCGGCGCCGTCTGCAAGGTGTGAGCGCACGATCTCGCTCACGAGCGTCTCGCGCCCGGTGAGATCGCGCTCCATCGCTCGCGCTTCCTCGTAAAGCATGATCGTGCGCAGCACCTGCTGGGCGTCGTCCAGCCCGAGCGGGGGAGCGGGCCATGCGATGGGATAACCAGCCGCGGCGAGGCGATCGACGTCCGCCTGAAATCTCTTCTGCATCGCGTCGTCGGCGTGCTCCCACTCGCCAGTGCGCAGCGCCGCGAGCTTCGGAGGAGTCGCGTCATCCGACCACCACCGGCCGGCCGGCTCTCCGGCCATCGCCGCCGCAAGGCTCGCGACGTCGCGGACCGATCGGGCGAACCCCCCGACCTGATCGAGGGTCTCCGACGTGACGAACATGCCTTCGCGAGAGAGTCGCCCGAAGCTCGGCTTGAAGCCGACGACACCGCAAAACGCCGCGGGCCGGATCACGGATCCGTTGGTCTGGCTGCCCACCGCGAGCGGGACAACGCCGGCGGCGACCGCCGCCGCCGATCCCATCGACGATCCGCCAGACGTGCGCGACAGGTCCCACGGATTGCGCGTCGGTCCCGGATGGGCCATGGCGAGCTCGGCGGTGACCGTCTTCCCGACGATGATCGCCCCGGCGGCGCGGAGGTTCCGCACGACCTCCGCATCGTTCTCCGCGATACGCCCCGCGTAGAGTGCGCTGCCGCGCTCGGCCGGAGCGCCTGCCGTGTCGAAGATGTCCTTCACCCCGACCGGCATGCGCATGAGCGCTCCCGTCGCGCGCGTCGCGATGAGCGCCGCGTCCATGAGCATGGAGTTCTCCGCGTCGAAGTGGACGAA
>JALYLL010000015.1 GCA_030774255.1 Chloroflexota bacterium
TCGATCATGTAGGGACCGACCGAGACCGGGTCGGGGCGAAGGTTTTCCTTCTCGGCGCGGAGAGCCACGATCTCGGGAGAGGCGGTTGTCTTTCCTGCTGCGTACAGGTCAGCGGCCTTCTTCGCGACCGCGCCGTAGACAGAGTCCGGCCGGATCGAGACGCGCAGGATGTTGCGCTCGCCCAGGCTCGAAGGCGTCTTGTAGGTGAACTTCACGCCGAGGTCGCCGTCGGCCTCGACCTTGTCGATGTAGTTCCAAATCGTGAAGCTGTCCATGCGGCCAGCCGTGAAGGTCGTGACGACGTCTTTCGATGTGAACGCTGTGCCGTCCGACCACTTGATGTTCGGCCGAAGCTTGACTGAGAAGACGTTGCCGCTCAGCGAGCTCGATTCCGCAAGCATGTAGTTCCACTTCGCGTCGTTCCACATCCACGTCGCCATCGGCGGCATGAACAGGTCGACGTAGATCGCGCCCTGCAGAATGATCCCGGCAGCCGCGAAGTAGTTGTAGTGGCCCTTCGGCGGTAGGTCGTATGGCCACGCGCCGTGGAACTCACCCCCCTTGACCGATGCCGTGCCGCCGCCGGATGGGCTTGGCGACGTAGCGCCAGGCGTGCAGGCCGCAGCTACGACCCCAAGACTTGTGAGCGTCGCGTCACGGAGAAATCGTCGACGCGTGACGGAGTAACTAATCGCGATCTTCTTCATTTACCCCTCCTGGGTTCCTCGTTGCGCATATTGGAATCTATACCGCTTACCCTGTCGACCGGTCGGCGGTTCGGTGGGCGCGAACCGGACAGCCGCGCGAGCACCGTGACCAACCCCACGAAGATCAGCCCCACGACAGCCGCAAGCACCGTGACGACGAATTCCGCGGAGTTCGGGGGCTGGAACGGGAGCATCGCCAGGCTGGCGATGAGGATGAGGATCGCCACGCGGAACGCCGCCCCGAGCGCGATCGGGTCCATCTAACGCACGCCGAGCAGCTCGGCAGCCGGCTGCCGCTCACGCAGCGCGACGTGACAAGCGACCGACCGTCCACCCGGTAGGTCGCCCAACTGCGGCACGACGACATCGCAGAGCCCCGGCTCCGCCAGCGGGCAGCGCGGATGGAAGACGCATCCCGGCGGAAGGTTCAGGAGGCTGGGTACTTCGGCACCCTTGAGCGGGACGCGCTTCTTCGTCCGAGTGATCGTCGGGTCTGCCTCTGGGATCGCCGCGATCAGAGCCGTCGAGTAGGGGTGCGCCGGGTCGCTCACCAGGGGCTCGGTGTTCGCGAGCTCGACGACCTTCCCGAGATACATCACCGCGATGCGGCCTTTTCGTGCGAAGTAGCGCGCGACGGCGAGGTCGTGCGTGATGAGGACGGTGGTGACGTGGAACTCGGTCGCGAGGTTGTGCAGCAGGTCGAGAAGGCTGATCCGAATCGAGACGTCGACCATCGAGACCGCTTCGTCCGCGACGATGACCCGTGGATCCACCGTGAGAGCGCGCGCGATCGACACGCGCTGACGCTGCCCGCCGGAGAGCTGGTGAGGATATTTGAGTAGGAAATCGGCGGGAGGCGTGAGGCCGACGCGCTCCAGCAGCGAGATCATCGCGGCGCGCGCCGCTCGTCCGTGGGCTTTCTTGTGTTTCGCAAGTGGCGGCGCGAGCGTCTGCGCGACCGTGCGGGTCGGGTTCAGCGATGCGTACGGATCCTGATGGACAAGCTGGACTGCGCGCCGAAAACGCGCCAGGTCCTGGCCTTTCTTCTCCCAGACGTCCGCGCCCTCGAAGAGGAGCCGGCCGCTCGACGGCCGGAGGAGGCCCGCGAGCATCCGGCCCGTCGTCGTCTTTCCGCATCCGCTCTCGCCGACGATGCAGATCGTCTCGCTCTCCCCGAGCGACAGCGACACATTGTCGACCGCCGTGATCGTCCCCGCGGGCGTTGTGTAGGTGCGCGAGACGCCATCCAGCTGGATGAGCGGAGGGCTCATGCGAGCTTCTCCGCGACGGGTGCCTCCGCGTCGGAGCCGAGCGCCGCGGCGACCGCCTCCCAGCGAATGCAGGCCGCCTCGTGGTTCGGCGTATCGACCTGCAGGAGCGGCGGGTCTTCCGCGAGGCACTGGTCGACATGAAATGGGCAGCGCGGGTAATACGAGCAACCGCGCGGTAGGCGGATGAGATCGGGCGGCGATCCTGGAATTGAGACGACGCTTCCGAGCGCACCCGAAACGCGGGGGACCGCTCGCATCAGCCCGACCGAGTACGGGTGCCGCGGCCGGTAGAAGAGATCCTCCACCGTGGCCCGTTCCACGATCCGTCCGGCGTACATCGTGAGCATCCGGTCGGCGAGCTCCGCGGCGATAGAGAGGTCGTGCGAGATGAAGATCGTCGAAAAGCCGAGCCTGCTGCGAAGGTCGCGCAGGAGATCGATGATCGCGCGCTGCGTGAGGATATCCAGCGCCGTTGTCGGCTCGTCGAGGATCACGATGCGCGGGTCGAGCAGCAGGGCCATCGCAATGAGGACGCGCTGGCGCATCCCGCCCGATAGCTCGTGCGGGTAGGCCGCCAGCACGCGCTTGGGGTCGAGGTGCACCAGATCCAAGAGCTCGACCACGCGGTCGTGGACCTTGTGCTTGTCGCTCATCCCGTGAGCGCGCCCGGTATCGAGAAACTGCTCCCAGATGGTGATGACCGGGTTGAACGCGGAGAGCGCCGCTTGAAACACCATCGCGCAGTCCGCCCAACGGAAGCGGCGCAGTCGTTCCGAGTCGAGGGAGAGGACATCGAAGGCCCGCTTCCCATCGTCGTACCGGATCTCGCCTTTGGTGACGCGGGCGCTGCGCGGCGATAGGCGGATCAGGCCCACCGCCAGGGTGGTCTTTCCGGAGCCCGACTCGCCGATGACGGCGATGGTTTCACCCTGTTCGAGGTCGAAGGTCACGTCGCGCACCGCTTGCACCGGGCCGCGTCGAGTCCGGTACTCGATCGAGAGGTCGCGGACCGAAAGGACCGGCACGGTCAGTTTCGAAGACGTGGGTTGAAGACGTCCTCGAGCCCCGAGGCGAGCCACACGAGTGAAAGCTGGAAGAGTGCGATCGCCATGATCGGGCCCATCAGGTAGAAGAAACTGTCCTTGAAGAACAGCGCGCCCTGGTTGTAGGCGAAGTACAGCATGATCGCCCAGTTCTTTCCCGAGAGCGGGACGAGGCCGAGGAACATGATCGCGGCCTGCGCGTAGATCGCGAGCGTCATGGCGATGATGAAGTGAATGACGATGTAACTGCGCATGTTCGGGAGCATCTCGCGGAAGATGATGTGTAGGAGGCCGAGATCAAGGGAGCGCGCCGCCTCCACGAAATCCCGCTCCTTCAGCGACAGGACCTGGGCGCGGATCTGGCGCAGCAGCGCGGGCCACTGAAGTAACGCCAGGATCACCGCGAGCGCAAAGAAGGACGATGGCCTGAAGATTGCGGCTATGACGATGAGCAGGATCAGCTGCGGGATCGTGAGCGCGACGTCGGTGATCGCGAGGATGAGCTGGTCGAGCCGTCCCCCGACGGTCGCCGCGATCGATCCGAAGGTGATCGCGATCAGCGTCGAAAAGAGCGCGGCGAGGATGGCGGTGGTGATGATGTCGCCTCCGCCGTACACGATCTGGTTCACCACGTCGCGTCCCTGGAAGTCGGTTCCGAGCGGATGCGTCCACGATGGCTTCGCGTAGATCGCCGTCACGTCGACCTGGTCCTGGAGAGGCACGATGAGCGGCGCCACGTACGCAAGGAAGAGGAAGAACAGGACGCCGATCAGCCCGAGGAGGCCGACGGGCTTGCGGGACATCATCCGCAGGAACTCGACGATGCCCGCCAGCCGAGCGGGAACACGGCTCACGTCGCGCCGGTCGATAACACCAGTCGCTGCGGTCACTTCCCTGTCGCTCCGCCCGCACGGCCGATGCGCGGATCGAGCTTGCTGTACAGGAGATCCGCGACGAGGTTCGCGATGATCACGCAGACCGTGGTCATGAGGATGATCCCCTGCATGAGCGGGTAGTCGCGCTGGTTGACGGACGCCACGAGGCGCAGACCGACTCCCTGATAGACGAAGATCTGCTCGATGATGACGGCGCCCCCAACGACCGCGCCCGCGGCGATCGCGAATTGCGAGACGAGTGGGAGCACGGCATTGCGGCCCACATACGCCGTCGTGATGCGGCCATCGGTAAGGCCTCTTGCGCGCGCGACCGTGACGTGGTCCTCCTCGAGCGCGGCGAGGGTGGCGGAGCGCATCGACAGGATCCAAAGGCCGATATGGGTGAGGAAGAACACCGTGATGGGCAGCGACGCGTGGAAGAGGATGTCGCCGATGAACTCGGGCGAGAAGCCCGGCGTGATCCCGGGCGAGAACGCGCCGCGCATCTGCGTGATCGGTATCCAGCGAAGCTGGATACCGAAGATGAGAACGATGAGCAATGCGATCAGGTAACCGGGGATCGAGCTGATGATCGAACCACCGGTCGAGACCGCGTGGTCGAGCAGGCTATTGCGCCGGTACGCAGCGATCAATCCGAGCGCGATGCCCAGGACGAACGAAAGCAGGAGCCCGGTGCCGACGGCGAACAGCGTCCACGGCAGCACCGAGAGGATGATCGACATCACCGTCGTGCCGCGCGAGAGGAATGAGTTGCCAAGATTGCCGTGCACGAGATTGCCGAGATACTCGAGGTACTGCTCATGTATCGGCGCGTTCAGGTTGATGTCGAAGAGCCCGGACGCCTGCGCCGCGGCCTCCGCGTATGAGATCTGACTCTGCTGCATGAGCTCGTCGATCTTGATCTCGACCGGGCTTCCCGGCATGAGCCGGATCAGCACGAACGTGATCGTGCTGGTGACGAAGATCGTCAGGAAGGCTTTAAGGATCGCCTGCGTGATCGGACGGCCCCATAGCCCGCCGAGATTTCCGCGCACGCGCGACAGCGGCGACCGCTGGAGGGTCCGGATCTGGAGCTCCCCCTGGGCCGGTGTGATGGTCGCCATACCGAGAGATTACCCCGCGGGCGAGAGAGCTAGCGGCGGAGAAGCCTGGAGAGCAGCCGGAGGATCTCGATGTAGAGCCAGACGAGCGTCACAAGAAGCGCGAATGCCCCGTACCACTCCATGTATTTGGGCGCGCGCGCCGCGACCCCGCGCTCGACGAGATCGAAGTCGAGAAGGAGATTGAACGCGGCGATGCCGATGACCAGGACGTTCACGCCGATTCCGAGCGCGCCGGAGCCTGCCATTGCTTCGTTCAGATAGCTGAACTGAATACCCACGAGATTCAGGACGAGCGCGGCGAGGTAGACGAGCGCGACCGCGCCCGTCGCCGCGAAGACCGCGATACGCAGCTTGTCGGTGACGCGGATCAGATGCGAGCGGTAGATGAGAAGGAACGCGATGAAGATTCCGACGGTGAGCGAGACCGCCGGGATGACGATCCCGGGGTAGGTGGCTTCGAGGAGGACCGAGATGCCGCCGATGAACAGGCCCTCTGTGAATGCGTAGAGGGGCGCGGTGATCGGAGCCCACGTCTTTCGCAACACGGTGGCGATGGCCAGCACGAAGCCCGCGATCGCCCCCAGGAGCATGTAGCCCGGTCCCGCGACCACGCTGACGAACGCGCCGGCCATGAGGATGAGAACGAGCGCGAACGATCGGTTGACGGTCCCGTCCAGGGTCATGGCGTCGCCCGTCGCGGCGAGGCCATCGAATGTCTTGTCGCTGAGCACCGGATTGCTCGAGCGCTCCGGTATGAGGCCCAGGTTCTTCATTTGCGTGGTCCCCTTCCCCTTACGTCCCATTCGATTGTCAGACGGACGACGGTCAAGTCAATGTGCGGTCGCGAACTCCGAGAAGAGGCGTGTTGTCGCGCGCAGCGCGCGCCAGTAGTTCTCGAGGAGGATGTGCTCGTTCGGGGCGCGCAGTATGCCCGGCGAGGTTTGGGCATGATGAGCACGTGCCCGAGCTCTACGGTCTCCATGGCCGGTTCGTCGCCACACCGGGCGGTGGAGATGCGCTCGTGGACTTGTTGCTCGACGCCTCGGGCGGGCTCGCCGACATGGAGGGTTGTCTTCTCTACGTGATCAGCCGCGATCCCGACGATCGCGACAGCGTGTGGATAACCGAGGTCTGGACGAACCGCGCGGCGCATGACGCATCGCTCGAGAACGGACGAGTCCGAGAGACGATCCGGCGCGCGCGGCCACTCATCGCTGCCATGTCGGACTCGAAGGAGCTCGTTCCTGTCGGCGGTAAGGGAATCTGATCGCGGACGCCTGGACGCGCACGGTGCGAGGCGTCGTGAAACGGATCCCGCCCGGCCGCGTCGCGACGTACGGTCTCGTCGGTGTCGTCGCCGGCCGCCCGCTCGCCGCGCGCGCGGTCGGGAACGTCATGCGCGCGTGCGACGATCCGAAGGTGCCCTGTCACCGAGTCGTCCGTTCCGACGGACTCCCGGCTTTCCCCACTCACGCCAGGCGGCTGCGTCGTGAAGGAGTGCGCTTCGTCGGGCCGCGTGTCGATATGGCGCGTCACCTGTGGACGCCCCGCCTACCTCAGCGCCAGACCAGACGACCGTCCTTGTAGAGCTCCTTCACGAAGCGATCGGTGAAGACGGCGTCGACGTCGACGCTTTTCGCAAGTCCGCCGTACTGCAGGAGGAAGTCCCGCAGCGCGACGTATCGCGACCGATCCATCGCGCCGATCCCATTCGCGCGTGCCAGGTCGTTCTGCGCGGCGTCGATCTCCGTATCGAGCATGTACCGCTGATGCGCGCGGTCCTCGCCGGTCGCGTACTTCATCACCACGTCGATGGCCGTGTCGCGATCGGCGATCGCGTCGGCGAGCCCGCGCAACGATGCTCGGAGAAAACGCGTGACGATGTCGGGCTTCGTGTCGACCATCTGCTGGTTCGTGATGAACGAGAGGCCGAGGCCCGGCACGCCGAGGCTCGTCGGATCGAATAGCCGCACCGGCACGCCGAGCCGCGCGAGGGTGTCCGGCTCGTTCGCGGTAAACACTGGATAGACGTCGACACGGCCGTCGACGAGGACGCGCGGGTCGAACCCGACGGCCACCTCTCGCACCTTCGATCGATCGACGCCTCCGAGCTGGAGGAGGGCGAGGTAGTCGGCGCTGACGGTCGTCTTGTAGCCGACGAGCTTTCCCTCCCAGTCCTTCAAGGTGCGGATGGGCGAGTCCGCGCGGACCGCGAACGACTGCTCGTCCCGCTGGCCGATCTGCGCGATCGACACGAGCGGGACCCCGGCGCTGGCCACGCGCTTCATCACATCGCCGGCCGAGCCGGTCGAGAACTGAACGCGGTTGGTGGCGAGAAGCTGGATGTGCTCGCCCTGGGTCGCGTGCTGGATCTCGACATCGAGCGACTGGTCGCGGAAATATCCCTTCTCCTGGGCCATGTAGACGGCGACGAAGGGCAGGTCGGCCTGCGGTTTGAAGCCGGCGATGAAGGTGATCTTCTCGACGGGCGCCGGTGTCGGCGAAGGGCCCGCCACCGGAGCGTTGCACGCGACCAGCAGCGCCGCCGCGATGAACGCGAGCCTCCTCACGTGGCTGCCGCGATCGGGTGCCAGTGCAGCACTCGCCTCTCCGCCGCACCGACGACCGCGTTGGCCGCGATACCGATCGCGGCGAGGACGAGGACCGCGCCGAAGAGGATGGTCAGGTCGAGGTTGGCGTTCGCGACGAAGATGATGCGGCCGAGCCCGCGGTCGGCGCCGGTCCACTCGCCGATGACGGCGCCGATGAGCGCGAGGTTGAGCGAGATCCGCGCGCCCGAGAACAGATAGGGGAGCGCGCTGGGCACGCGCAGATGCCGGAAGATCTCGCGCCCGGACGCGCCAAGCGTCTCGAGAAAAGCGACCTCCTGGAGGTCGGCCGAGCGCAGGCCGACGAACGAGTTCACGAGCATCGGGAAGAACGTGATCAATGCGGCGATCGCGACCTTCGGCGCAGTTCCGAAGCCGAACCACAGCGTGAAGAGCGGGGCGATCGCCACGATCGGCGTGAGCTTCACGAGGATCGCGAGCGGGAACAGCGTTCTCTCGAACGGCCGCGACCACGCCATCACCGTCGCGAGCGCGAACGCGACGCTCGTTCCGAGGACGAAGCCGGCCGCCGCTTCGCTCAGCGTGATCCCGCCCTCGCGCACGAGCAGCCCGGCGTCGGTCGCCATGCGCGCGACGACGGCCGACGGCGCGGGTAATAGGTAGGAGGGGACGTGGAACGCGCGGGTCCAGATCTCGAGGACGACGGCGATCGCCGCGATCGCGACGAGCGCCACGGCGAGGTCCATGAGCGTCCGGCGCACGGTCATGCCAGGTGCTTGCGGACCTCCTCGACCAGATCGTGGAACCGAGGCTCGCGTCGCAAGGCCCTCGTTCGCGGTCGCGCGAGGGAGATGCGAACTTCGCCGCGAACTTGAGCGGGCCGGGTCCCTCCGATAACGACGACGCGGTCCGCGAGAAGCACGGCCTCCTCGATGTCGTGGGTCACGTAGACGACCGATCGCGCGCGGCCTTCCCAAAGGCGCAGGAGCTCGTCGCGCAGGTCCTCGCGGGTGAGCTCGTCGAGAGACGCGAGAGGCTCATCCATGAGCAGCACCTCGGGGTCGATGACGAGCGATCGCGCCAGCGCGACGCGCTGCCGCATTCCGCCCGAAAGCTGGTGAGGGTACGCGTCGATGGCGTCGGTCAGGCCCATCCGCGCGACCCATTCGTCGGGACTGATGTGGCCATTGGTGCGCGCGCTTCGGTTCACCTCGAGGGGAAGGGTCACGTTCTCGCGGACGGTGCGCCACGGGTGGAGGCGCGCGTCCTGCGCGACGAAGCCGATCCGCTTGCGACGACGCGCGATCGCCGGGGCGACGCCGAGCAGGTCGACCGTACCGGAGGTCGGCTGGACAAGCCCGGCAATGAGGCGCAGGAGCGTCGTCTTGCCGCTCCCGCTACGGCCAACGACCGCGACGACCTCGTTGCCGACCTCGAGATCGATATCGCGCAGGACCGGGCCCGTGTAGCCCGCACTTACTTTGTGGAGCGCGATGGCGACCGACACCCACTCGATGCTAGTCGCGCCAAGGGCTAGCATCCGAGCACGCGAATCGCCTACGGGGGAGCCATCAATGACGACCGTGAAAGCCGCTCTTGTTCAGGTCGCGTGGACCGGCGACAAGGACTCGATGATCGAGCGGCATGCCAAGTACATCGCCGACGCCGCGAAGCAGGGAGCGCAGGTGATGTGCCTGCAGGAGCTCTTCTACGGTCCCTATTTCTGCCAGGTGCAGGACGTCAAGCATTACAGCTACACCGAGAAAATCCCCGATGGGCCGACGACGAAGCTCATGCAGGAGCTCGCGAAGAAGCACTCGATGGTGCTGATCGTCCCGATGTATGAAGAGGATCAGGTCGGCGTCTACTACAACACCGCGGCGGTCATCGACGCCGACGGTAAGTACCTCGGCAAGTACCGGAAGACACATATCCCGCACGTGAACGGGTTCTGGGAGAAGTTTTACTTCCGGCCGGGCAACATGGGTTACCCCGTGTTCGACACCGCGGTCGGCAAGGTCGGTGTCTACATCTGCTACGACCGGCACTTCCCGGAGGGCGCGCGGATGCTCGGTCTCCACGGCGCGGAGCTCGTCTTCATTCCTTCCGCCACTTCGCGCGGTCTATCGATGCACCTCTGGTTCATCGAGCAGACCGCGCACGCGATCGCGAACGGCTATTGGGTCGGGACGATCAACCGGGTGGGGCAGGAGAAGGAGTTCGGCCCGAACGAGTACTACGGCTCGAGCTACTTCGCGGACCCGCGCGGCAAGATCATCGCGCAGGCGTCAGACAAGGATGAGCAGCTGCTCGTCGCCGATCTGAACATGGATCTGGTCCGCGAGGTCCGCAATACCTGGCAGTTCTACCGGGACCGCCGACCCGATATGTACGAGGACATGGTGAAGCCGTGAGATTGAGCAGGTGAAGCCGTGACGGTGGCGACTCAGGCGGCACTGAACTACATCGACGGCACGTGGGAGGAATCGGCCTCGCGCCAACACGTCCGCGACGTGAATCCGGCCCGGAGCAGCGAGTCGCTCGGCGACGCGACCGTCTCGGCGCCGCAGGACGTCGTCCGCGCGATCGACGCCGCCGCGGCTGCGTTCCAGGAATGGCGTCGGACACCCGCGCCGCAGCGGGGCGACATTGTTCGAAAGGCCGCCGATCTCATGGAGCTCCGGCGCGTGGAGCTCGCACGTCTGCTCACGCAAGAGGAGGGAAAGACCCTCCCTGAATCTCTTGGCGAAGTCGATCGCGCGGTGGCGAACGTCCGCTTCGCGGCGGGTCAGGGCTCGCGCCTCACGGGCGAGACGATCCCGTCGACGCAGCGCGGCACCTTCATCTACACGGTGCGCGACCCGCTCGGCGTGGTCGCCTGCATCACGCCATGGAACTTCCCGGTCGCCATCCCTGCATGGAAGATCGCCCCGGCGCTCGTCGCAGGGAATGCCGTCGTCTTCAAGCCCGCGACGCTCACGCCGCTGTGTGCCGCGCAGGTCGTCCAGTGCTTCGTCGACGCTGGGGTCCCGAAGGGCGTCCTGAACATGGTGCTCGGACCAGGCGACGCGCTCTCTCGCGCGATCGTCGATGACGAGCGCGTGAAGGCGATCTCCTTTACGGGCTCGAACGCTGTCGGACGACGGCTGTACGCGCAAGCCGGGCAGCGTCTCTGCAAAGTCCAGCTCGAGATGGGCGGCAAGAACGCGGTCATCGTCATGGACGACGCTGACCTCGAGAAGGCGGCCGAGAGCGTGGCCGGTGGCGCGTTTGGCGCGACCGGACAACGTTGCACTGCCACGAGCCGCGCGGTTGTGATGCGCTCGCGACTGGTCGACTTCACCGACCTGCTGGCGGCGAAAGCGGACACCTGGCGCGCCGGGGATGGCCTTGCCGACGGGGTGCGCCTCGGTCCGATCGTCGACGACACCCAGCTCCGAAAAGTGCGCGAACGCATCGAGGCGGGGAAGCGCGAGGGCGCTCGCGTGGTGCGCGACGGAAGTGCGCCTTCGAAGCCCGACCTCAAGGCCGGCTACTTCGTCGAGCCGACGATCTTCGCGGACGTCGATCCGAACATGAGCGTCGCGCAGGAGGAGATCTTCGGGCCCGTCGTGAGCATCATCCCCGCGAACGACTTCGCGGGCGCGCTCGCTGTGGCGAACTCGGTCGGATACGGACTCTCTTCTTCTATCTACACGCGCGACCTGAGCACCGCGTTCCGTTACGCCGAGGAGTCGGAGGCGGGAATGCTGCATGTGAATATCCCGACCGTCGGTGGTGAGGCGCAGGTTCCGTTCGGTGGAGTAAAGGACTCGGGCTTCGGGGACCGCGAGTGCGGGACCGCCGCGTTCGACTTCTTCACCGAGCAGCGGGTCGTCTACGTCGGGTACTAGCGGCGTGATCATCGATCTTGACGGCGACGTCGAGGCCGCACCCGGCCGTGACCGCCGACGCGCGGTCACGCTCGCCTTTGCACTCTGTCTTGCGGTCGGCAGCGCCGGCCTCGGTCGCGACGCGCCCGCCGCGACCCAAGCGTGGTCCACAGAGCGAGCGACGACGATGTTCTTCGACCGAGGCGGCGTATACGTGAGCGCTGCGCCGGCCGATCGCCACCTGTCGCTACCGCCGAACACGACGGATGTTCTGCTTTCTTTCATCCCCGATCGGCTCGCGAACGAGGCCTTGCCCCCGCTGACGTTCGTACCGGTGCGGGTCCGGGCAGCTTCGGGCCTTGCCGTCGAGGCTCGCCGTCCGGGCGACTATCAGATGGTCACCTGGACCGAGGGCGGGAACGCCTACTGGCTCGTGTCTAACCGGCGGGACATCGCCGATCTCGTCCGGCTGGCGGACTCGCTCCGCTAGCACGGCCACCGACCTCGAGCCCTGTCCCGAGTGCGGCGCGGCCGTTGGCGGCAGCGACGCGTGCCAGAAGCTCTTCGACGATCTAGGCCTGCTTGCGTTCCAAGACTCGCGCTACGCGGCGATGCGGCGTCTTGCTGTGGACTGCTACGCCTGCCAGCACGACCGGTACATCCTGTCCGGTCGGTCGCTCGCGGCGCACCTTACCGGCATCGCGGTGGCGATCGAGCAAGGCGGTGCAGAGCAGGTGAACGAGCGCGTTCAGAGCTGGCTCTCGCGCACGCGCCATGTCGAAAAGCCGGCAGTCCCAAGCGTGCGCGGAAAGGTCACGATCGCCGATGTCGCCGGCGCCGCGCCGGAGGAGTACGCCGCGGCGGTGCGCCGCTGGGCCGATTCCGTATGGGATGCCTGGCGCGCGCAGCACGTTCTCGCGCGCGAGTGGATCGCCTCTTCGCTCAAGGGCTAACCTCGTCGCGCGATGGATCGTC
>JALYLL010000016.1 GCA_030774255.1 Chloroflexota bacterium
GCCGCCCAGCGAAGGCACTCCTTGAGCTGATCGCGCTGCCACCGGCGCACGCGCGGCAATCCTTCAATCGGCGGGCGCCAAGCGCGATCGGCGAAGTACCCGGAGATCGCAGCGACCGTCGCGTCGATCATCTCGGGACGCAGCTTCAAGACTTCTTCGTACCACCCGAGAACGCGCTCCGGAGCGGGACCGCCCTCCGCGCCGATCGCCTGGCAGAACGCGACGACGTCGAACTCCGCGGGGCCGGCGCTCGCGAACGGCCAGTCGAAGATCCGCAGCCTGTCGCCGTGGATGCGCACGTTGTCCGACCGCGTGTCGAAGTGCAGCAGCGCGAACGGTGGCCGTGCCTTCTCAAGGCCGCGTTCGTGCGCGATGAACACCGGGAGCGCCACGGCGAGCCACTCCTCAGCCTCGTCCGCGCCTCGGCCAGCGAGAGCTGCCGTCTGCGCGATCTCCCCGGTCTTACGGAGCGACCGCCAGAACTTGGCGTACTCGAGATAGCCCGTGTGCGACAGGGAGCGCGGGAGGCGTTTGCCCCAGGTCTTGCGATGGAAGCGCGCGTAGGACCGGGCGGCGGTACGTGCTTTCGTCAGCGTCCACGGCGGCACGGATCGCGGGCCGAGGTCCTCGAGAAGGAGGACGTGCCAGCCCTCATATCCGAACGAGCCGTAGAACCTCGGGGCCCACGGGCGGATGAAACGCTCGAGGGCTCGGTAGTTCTGCGCCTCGTGATCCATGAACCACCGCACACCGCTGCCCTTCGGTGCGGGGTAGCTCGCCTTGAAGAAAGCGCGTTTGCCGTTCGCGAGCCTGAGACGGAACGTCGCCGAGGGCGCGTATCCGCCGTAGACGCGCTCCGCGCGGGCGACCGGCGAGTGGAGGATCGTTGCCACCTCGTCCTTGATCTCTCGCGGAACCGCTGACCAGGGTGGTTTGGGCTCAGCCCCCTGCCGCGACACCGGTCTTGAGGTGCTGCCAGGCTTCGCGCGCTTCCTCGACCGAGCCCTCGTCTTCGATCGTCGAGATGTCGCCGGGGTCCTTGTCGAGGATCACCGCCTTCAGCACGCGCCGCATGATCTTTCCGCTTCGGGTCTTCGGCAACATGTCGACGAAGTTGAGCTCGCCGATCACCGCGAGCGGGCCAAGATCGTTCCGCACCGTGGCGAGGAGCTCCTTCTTCAGCTCCTCCGAGGGCTCGCGCCCTTGCTTGAGGACGACGAAGGCGGAAATGACCTGACCGCGGAGATCGTCCGGGCGTCCGGTGACGCCGGCCTCAGTGACCGCAGGGTGACGGAGGAACGCGGTCTCGACCTCGATCGTGCCGATGCGGTGGTCGGCGATTTTGATGATCTCGTCCGCGCGACCGCTGAACCAGACGTAGCCGTCCTTGTCGATCGAGGATGCATCGCCGGTGAAATACACGGACTTTCCGGGGACCTTGTCCCAGTAGTCGCGCGCGTAGCGCTCGGGCTCGGCCCAGAGCCGCGCGGTGAGACCAGGGAACGGGCGCTTGATGATGAAGATGCCCTTCTCGTCCGGCCCGAGCTCCTTGCCGTCCTGATCGACGACCGCCGCTTCGATGCCGGCGAGCGGCATGCCGCCGGAGCCCGGCTTGATCGGCAGCGTTGCGATGCCGTACGGATTGCCCACGACCGGGCCGCCGGTCTCGGTCTGCCAGTAATGATCGATCACCGGGACCTTGTCTTCGAGCGCTTCTTTCTGCAGCCACTCCCAGGCCGGCGCGTTCAAGACCTCGCCTGCGCAGAACACGCGCTCGAGCGACGAGAGATCGTGCTTGCGCGCGGGCGCGGTGCCGTACCGCATGAGCAGTCTGGCCGCGGTGGGCGAGGTGAACGCGCCGGTCACCTTGTTGCGCTCGATGACGTCATAGAAGGTTTCGGCATTCGGATGGTCCAGCGCCCCCTCATAGGCGATGGTCGTGCATCCCACGAGCAGTGGTCCGAAGACGATGTAGCTGTGACCGACGACCCAGCCGATGTCGCTCGTCGACCACCACACGTCCGTGTCCTTGAGTCCGAACATCCACTTCGCCATCGAGTGCACGTACACCTGATAGCCGCCGTGGGTGTGGACGGCGAGCTTCGGCTTCGCGGTGGTGCCGCTGGTCGCGAGGATGTAGGCGGGCTCGTTCGCCTCGAGCTCGACGTGTGCGTCATCGTGTCCGGTCCCCGCCGCGAGGAAGTCCTGCCACGCGAGCTCGTTCTTGACGCGCTCGGTCGACGCGGTTCGGCGGAGCATCACCACGTGCTCAACCATTGGGGCGTCGGCGATGGCCTGGGAGACGATGCCGACAAGCGGCACGTCCTTGCCCTTGCGGTAGGTGACGTCCGTCGCGAACAGCGCGCGCGCTCCGGCGAGGCGGACACGCTCCCCGAGGGCTCCCGCGCCGAATCCGGCGAACACGACGAGGATGACCACGCCGATGCGGATCGCGCCGAGCATCAGCACGATCGCCTCGGCCGACGTCGGCATGTAGATGGCGATGCGGTCGCCCTTCGCGATGCCCATCGCGCGCAGGGCCGCGCCGACGCGCTTTGTCTCGCGGAGCAGCTCCGCGTACGTCAGCGTGCGTCGCTCGCCGCGCTCGTTCTCGGTGATGAGCGCGACGCGATCCCCGCGTCCCGCCGCGACCTGGTGGTCGACGCAGTTGTACGCGAGGTTGGAGAGACCGCCCGAGTACCAGCGGAACGTCGGCGGCTGCCAGTCCAAGACGCGGTCCCATTTCTTGAACCAGGGCACCTGCTCGGCGGCGCGGCCCCAAAAGCCCTCGGGGTCGTCGGTCGCCTCGCGCCTCCAGGCGAGGACCTTCGCGATCGCGTCCTTTTCGCTCATTCGCGCTCCCGCAACTTATACCGCTGGATCTTGCCAGTCACGGTCTTTGGCAGCTCAGGCACGAACTCTATCCACCGCGGGTATTTGTACGGCGTGATGCGTCCCTTGACGAACGCTTTGAGCTCCTCGGCGAGCTCGTCCGACGGCTGCCTGCCGTTCTTGAGCAGCACGAAGGCCTTGGGCTTGACGAGCTCGTCCTTGTCCTTCGCGCCGACCACCCCGCACTCGAGCACAGCGGGATGCTCCATCAACGCAGCCTCGACTTCGGCCGGCGAGACCCACTGCCCCGACACCTTCAGCATGTCGTCGCTGCGACCCTCGTAGGTGTAGTAGCCGTCCTCGTCGACGTGGTACTTGTCGCCGGTGACGTACCACTCGCCCTTGAAGGCGGCCTTCGACTTGGAGTGCTTGTTCCAATAGAACGCGGCGCACGAATCGCCAGACACCCAGAGATTGCCCGTCTCGCCCTTCCCGAGCTCGGCCCCGTCGTCGTCGAGGATCTTCGCGCGGTAGCCGGGCACCGGCGTGCCGCTCGTGCCGCCCTTCGCCTTGCCCGGGTAATTCGAGATGAAGATGTGCAGCATCTCGGTGGCGCCGATGCCATCGAGGATCTCCAGGCCGAATCGCTTTTTCCATTGATCGAACAGCGTCTTCGGGAGGGCTTCGCCGGCGCTCACGCACATCCGCAGCGACATCAGGTCGTACTTGAAGTCCTGCTCGGGGTACGCAAGCAGCGCCGCGTAGAAGGTCGGTGCGGTGAAGAGGATCGTCGGCTTCTCCTGCGTGATGAGCGAATACACGACGTCCGGGGTCGCTCGCTCCGGCTTGTACACGCTCGAGGCACCGACGGCGAACGGGAAGAACACGCCGTTCCCGAGGCCGTACGCGTGGAACAAGGGCGAGACGGTGAAGTGCCGATCCTGCTCGGTCGTCCGCATGACGAGGGCTCCGTAGGTGTCGGCGCAGTAGACCATGTCGTGCTGCAGGTGGACGGCGCCCTTGGGGAATCCTGTCGTGCCGGAGGAGTAGAGCCAGAAGCACTGGTCGTCCGGCGTCGTGTCGGCCGGCGAGAGCACGTCGCTCGCGGCGGCGAGGAGCTTTTCGAGCGAGAGCACGCCGGGCCCTTCGTCGCCGCCGGCAACGATGACGTGCTTGAGGCGCGGCACATCCTTTCGGACCTCGAGGACCTTCGGAAGGAGCGGGGCGGAGACGACCACCGCCACGGCCCGGCTGTCGTTCAGTACATAGGCGAGATCGCGGGACACCAGGAGCGTGTTCGTCGGGACCGGGACCGCGCCGATCTTGATCGCGCCGAAGAACGCGTACGCGAAGGCCGGCGAGTCGAGACAGAGGATGAGGACGCGCTGCTCGAGGCCGATCCCGAGCTCCCGCAGGGCGTTGCCGAAGCGGTCGACGTTCGCGGCGAGCTCGCCGTAGCTGACGCTCTTTCCCTGACAGCGGATGGCGACGGCTGACTCGCGGACGCCCCGGTGCGAATCGATGAACGTCTCGGCAGCGTTGTACCGCGCGGGCAGCTCAGTGAGCCGCGGCGGCGTTGCCATGCGGCGGATTATCTCCCGACGCCAAAGCTCACGATGGGTTGAGCTCCACGTACGAATCCATCACCTCGGGATGCTCGCGTTGGAGCCGTTTGCGTAGACGCACAAGGAGATGTTCGGCATCTCCCGCGGGGATGTCGTCCCTCACCGACACGCGCGCGAGCACGAGGAGCTGCTTCGTGCCCATCTGGACCGCTCGCAGGTCGAGGACCTTGTCGACACCCGGCTCGCTCGCGATCGCGGCGCGAAGCCGGTCGAGCACCTCGTCGGGCGGGGCCTCACCGACGATCAGCCCGCGCGCGCCCCACGCGAGCTGGTACGCGACATAAATAAGGATGAGGCCGATCACCGCGCTTGCGAGCGCGTCGAAGCGGTGATCGCCGGTGACGACCGTAAGGCCCAGGCCGAGGATCGCGGCTACGAGGCCAGCCAGGGCCGCGCTGTCCTCGTACAGAACGGTGCGCAGAGCGGGGTCGCGCAGCTGCTGCAGGAACCGGCGCACCGGCATTCCCTCTTCGGCCGCCGCGTGCCGGACCTCACGCACCGCGACACTCAGCGAGAAGGTCTCGAAGACCATCGAAAGTCCGAGCACGACGAAGCCGACCCACACCGCCCCGAGCTCCTGCGGATGGGTGTACCGCTCGTAGGCCTCGTAGATCGAGAACACGCCGCCGCCAAAGAACAGGAAGAGAGCGACGATCAGCGCCCAGAAGTAGCGCTCCTTGCCATGACCGAGCGGGTGCTTCTCGGTCGGGGGTTGCACGCTCCGGCGGATGCCAACGTACAGGAGGATCTGGTTCACGGAGTCGGCGATCGAGTGCGCGGTCTCCGCGACGAGCGCGCCGGAGCCCGTGACGTACGCGGCGATCGCCTTGGTGATCGCGATCGCCAGGTTGCCGGCGAACGCGGCGAGGACGGCGCGCGTCGTACCTTCGGACATTTGCTCGCCGTCGTCCCCTTCAGGAGCGAGTGTTGTCAGCTTCTGCGCGACCGCGAGTTCACCGATCGTGAGGGTGTGGCCGTCCCACAGCGCCGGCGTGACCGACTCGCCGAGTCGCGCCAGATCGTCCTTGCCATCCGTCTCCGCGTTCTGGAAGTCGATCCGCCCCTTCAGGCCGAGCTCGACAACGCGCAATCGGATGCGCGCGCTCGCCGGCTCGGCGACGCGATGGAACAGCGTGTACTCGCGCTGGGTCACATCTTCATTCTCGATCACGATCCGGATAGCGAACCCAGGAACGCCTCGACGATCGCGGTGACCTGCGCAGCCGTCGCCCGTGTGCTGTGCGGGCTGTGCCCTCCGCCCTCGATCATCTCGATCCGCGCGGTCGGGATCTCGCGACGGATGCGATCGATCTCGCCGGGCTCGGTCCGCGGGTCGTCGGCGCCGTGCACGACGAGCATGGGCACGCGCAGCTCCCCAAGACGGTGTTCGTAGAAATCTTCGTTCGGCGTTGCCGCGATATCGCGCCACGCGCGACCGCCGGCGCGAAGGATCGTCCGCCAGTAGTCCTCGCCGTGCTCCTCGGCGAGCTTGCGCGCCACGCGCTCGCCGAACGCGTCCGGGTCGTTGATCATCTGGAGGAAGAAGTCACGCGATCGCGGCTTCTCCCGATCGAGATGGATCGCCTCCACGATGATCCCGTCATATCGATCGGGATCGCGCAGCGCGAGGATCGTCGCGATGATCGCCCCGTCGCTGTGGCCCCACAGCACGGAGCGGCTGATCGACAGCGCGTCGAGAAGCTTCTCGGTCTCGACCGCGGCGGCGGCGTGGAACTTCGGCGGCAGCTCCGCGATGTGCGGTGAGCCCCCGTAGCCCGTGCGATCGGGTATGA
>JALYLL010000017.1 GCA_030774255.1 Chloroflexota bacterium
CCGCCATCGGCGAGTCGGGGATCGAGGTCGCGGTACATCACCTGAAGAACAAGTTCGGCGTGCAGGTCGACATGCGCACTCCGCGGGTCCCGTACCGCGAGTCGATCCGCGGGAAAGCTCAGGCGAACGGCCGCTACAAGCGGCAGACCGGCGGGCACGGGCAGTTCGGCGACGTCTTCCTCGAGATCGAGCCGCAGCCTGCTGGATCCGGCGTCGTGTACGCCACCAGGATCGTCGGTGGTTCGGTGCCGCGGAATTTCTGGCCGGCCGTCGAGAAGGGCGTCCGGGAAACCGCTCTGCGAGGTGTCATCGCTGGGTACCCGCTTTCGGATTTCAAGGCGACGCTCTTCGACGGGAGCTTCCACGCGGTGGACTCGAGCGAGATGAGCTTCAAGATCGCGGGATCGCTTGCCCTCCAGAACTGCGTGAAGGACGCGCAGCCATTCCTGCTCGAGCCGATCATGAATGTCGAGGTCCTCGTCCCGGAGGAGCAGATGGGCGACGTGCTCGCCGATCTCAACTCGCGTCGTGGCCGCGTGCTCGGGATGGAAGCAACCGGCGCCGGTCTCCAGCGGATCAAGGCGCACGTCCCGATGGCCGAGACCTTCCGCTATGCGACGGACCTGCGCTCGATGACGGGTGGACGAGGAACCTTCAGCGCCGAGCTGCTCGGCTATGAGGAATGCCCGTCACACATCGCGCAGAAGGTCATTGCGGCGCACGAAGAGCAAGCCGAGGAGCCAGCAGCGGCACGGTAGGTCTGAGGGAACCATCGCCTCGGCACTGCGTTAGGAGAGACGTGCCCCGGCTCGCCGTCATCGCGTTGCTCGCTGCCTCCGCGTGCATGCCGTCCCAAGCGGTCCCGTCAGCGAGCCCTGTGCCTGTGCCTCCGTTGAGCGCGCAGCCTGGCGTCCCAGCACCCTCCACGGTGAAGGTCAATCTCTATGACCGAGGGCTCAGCCTCGAGATACCGACGCACTGGACGTGGAACGCAGGAGTCGGAATCGTCAACCGCGCCACGACCCGTTACTTCTTCGCCGCGAACGGGCCACTCACCGATCTGCCCGGAGTCCCAGGGAATGGGGACGTCGATGCGTCGGCTCTTCCGAGCGGCCGGGTCGTGGTCGAGGTGCTGGCGTTCTGCCGTCTCGGCTGCAGCGGACCAACGACAGAGACGCCGCTGCCCCTCGATTGGGGCACGGCCACACCGCCCTTCGGTGGCACCCAGCCGAGCGATCGCCACGAGCTTTCGCTCGGCTTTCGCGTGTTCGACCAGCCGCTCTTCTTCGTCGCCCGTTGGGCCGACGACGCGCCTACCGCGGATGTCACTGCGATTGGCAACGTGGCGCGGAGCGTCCGCCCCGACCCAGCGCCTCCCGCGACCGGTGAGTACCGCGGATGGGATGGCCTCGGACCCCTCGCCAACATCGCCGTCGGCAGCGTGACCCTCACGCCGCTCCCAGCTGGCGCGATCATCCGCCCGCCCTACCGCACGTACGACAACGCGCCGTTCTACGTCGTCCGCGGTAAGCAAGGTGTCTACGCATTCGCGTCACGCGCGTTCTTTAACCAGAGCTGCCAGATCCAGTACGACGCCGCGGCCGACCGCCTCACGTGCGCCGTTCCGGGACGCGTGTATGAATGGACGCGTTTTGGCACGTACCTCGGCCCAGAGCCGGCGAGCAACCTCACCCAACACCGGGTGATCGTGCGCGACGGCCAGGTGTGGGTCCGGTACGTCGAGGACGGGATGCTGTGGCCGTCCGTGCCGGACGAAGCCGCGGAGTACTAGGCCGGAGGAGTCGACCCCTCAGCGCAGCGGCTTACCGATGAGCCAGTGGTGTCCCTCTGGATCGGCGATCCGACCCTGGCGCATCCCGTACGGCTGATCGGCGATGGGAAAAACGATCTTCGCGCCCGCCGCGACAGCTCGGTCCGCGACCGCATCGGGGTCCCCGACGATCAGGCTCATGCGCACGCTCGTTCCGCCGAGCGTCGTCGGACTCAGGTTGAACCCCGCTGGGTTCTCGTCCACCGCGTAAAAGCGCTCGCCCTCGAGCGACATTTCGATGATGAACTGTCCAGCCGGGGACGGCTGCCGCAAGACCTCGACCGCGCCGAATGCCTTCTTGTAGAACTCGACGATGGCGCGCGCGTCCTTGACCGTGAGGAACGGAGTGAGCTCTACGCGCGCCATACGTCGATGCCTGCCTTGTCGTGGATGTCATGCGCTCGCCGTGCCGCGTCGCGAACCAATCCGTTCGCCCAGCAGAGCGCGACGAGTGCGAGTCCACCGTAGATGCCCGCGGGGACGTGATGCCAGGATGCGTAGAACGCGAGGGCGACGCCGAAGAGGCGCACCGCCTGCACCCATGGCGGCATAAAGCGGCGGAGGTAAGCACCCATGGGGCTCGACCGGTAACTCTCGAGGTTCGCCTCGCGCACGAGGACCGCTGACACAAGAACTGGCGGAAGGAGCGCGATGATTAGACCGGGCGCGAGGGCGTGGCGCCAGAAGAGGTCGATGGCCACGAGCGCGGTCGCAACGTCCGCGAACAGCTTCGCCGGATGGATCTGGTGATACAGGACCCGCTCGCGGAGGGTCAGGGGGTGTTCGCCACCAGCCGCCCCGCGAAGAACGAGAGCACCCATTCGACGAGCAAAGTACCCCGATTGCGGACACCCAGAAGCTGCATGAGGTAGTTCACGCGCCAGACCGTCCAGGCAGGCAGCCCGCCGATCACGAACCCGCCCAGCCGCGCGAACTCGGCGGCTGCCTGCGTGCGGCCGAGCGCGACCAGGTCCCCTTTGCGGTGGTAGACGAACGGCTCCGTCGGCTCACCTCGAACGAGCGCCACGAGGTTGCGGGCCGCCGCCGGTGCCTCGAGCACCGCGACCTGAGCGAGCTGAGGCAGACCCTTTCCAGCGTGCTCGAAGTAGGCGGCGTCCCCGAGGACCATTACATCGTCGCGGCCGTTCGCTCGGAAGCGATCGTCGACGACGATGCGGCCGTCCTTCGACTTCGGCAGATCGATCGAAGCAACGAGCGGGTTCACCTTCACACCGCCCGACCAGACGATGGTCCGCGCGCGTAGCTGCGCGCCCTCCTTCGTGTGGACGACCCCGGGGCCGATCTCCGACACCATCGTGTTCATAAGGACGCGTATGCGTTGCTTCTCGAGCCGCTTCATCGCGATCGCCGACAGTCTCGGATCCATCGCGGGCAGAACGCGGTCCGTCCCCTCGATGAGGTGAATCGCAACGTCAGCATAGAAATCGATGGACGGATAGATCTTGCGGAGCGTGTGGTCCATCAGATCGCGCAGCGAGCTCGCCAGCTCCACTCCGACCGGGCCCGCGCCGACGATGATGAAGGTCAGCGCCTCGCGCCGCCGCGCGATGTCGGTCTCGATCGCGGCGCTCTCGAAGATGTCCAGAACGTGACGCTTCAATGCCTCCGCGTCCGAGAGCCATTTCACGGGCAGAGCGTTCTCGCGCACGCCGGCGATGCCGAAGTCGTTCGTGACAGATCCGACCGTGATCACGAGGTGGTCGTAGGCGAGCTCGCCGTCGGCGGTGCCCACCCGGCGATGCTCGAGGTCGATGGCCATCACCTCGCTCTGCAGGAAGTGGTAGCCCGCGGGCGCCGTCGCGTCGCGGAGGGGATAGGCCACGGCGTGCGGCGGCAGCTCGCCGGTGCAGACCTGATAAAGCAGCGGCGTGAAGAGGTGGTAGTTCTGCCGGTCGACGAGCGTGACCGCGGCTTCGCCTGGACGAAGTCGCCGCTCGAGCCGGCGGACCAGGTGCAGGCCGCCGAAGCCCCCGCCAAGCACCACCACCTGCTTCGCCGGATTCAATTCGCCTTCTCGGAGGCGGCCTCGACGCGTTCGAGCTCAGCGAGGTAGGCGCGCGTCAACGGATCCGCCGCGTCGATGGTGCTCGCGATGCGCAGGCGCTCGCGAGCCGCGTCGAGATCGCCGGCGCGTAGATGGGCGAAACCCGCGTCGGCGATGTAGGCGGCCTCACCCGGGCGCAGCGCGGCGGCCCGGTCCAATAAGCCGAGCGCATCGGTCTTCGAACCGGACGCCAGGAGAGCGACGCCGAGCTCGTGCATCACGTCGGGTTGCTCCGGCGCGAGGTCCAGGGCACGTCGGAATGAATCTGCCGCGGCGACGAAAGCCTCGCTTTGCCGCGCGACGAGGCCCAGGCCGAAGTGGGCCTCCCAGATCTCCGCGTCGAACTCGATGACGCGTTCGAACGCGGCGCGGACCTCGTCGAGTCGTGTGCCGTCGGTCGACAGGGCCGCGCGGCCAGCCCGCTCGAGCTCGGCCTCGAGATCGGGACGCTCGAGCCCGAGGCGGAGGCGATGCGCCTGCGCGAGCGCATCACGGTCCGCGTCGGCGGTCGCGAGGACCTGCTCGAGCTCACGCGCCGCGTCTTCGCGCTTCCCCGCCGCGATGAGGATTCGCGCAAGGTGCGCTCGCGCCATGGAGCTGCCGCTCGCAGCGGCGCGTTCGAAAGACGCGCGGGCAGCAAGCTGGTCGCCTTTCTGAAGTGCGAGGACTCCCAGGAGCTCCTGCGCGCGGCCGAACTCGTCGCTCTCTGGGGCGATGCGCCGCAGATGCGATGCGGCTTGACCCGGCGCCTGCTCGGCGATGTACAGCTCGGCGAGCTTGAGTACGTCACCGTCGCGCAGCGGCCGCAGCGCGTGCGCGTGCTCCAGCGCGACGATCGCGCGACTGGTCTCACCGATCCTTCCAAGGAGCTCCGCGAGCATGTAATGTGCACGCCAGGAACGGCTCTTGATCTCGATGACCTCGTCCAGCGCACGCGCCGCGCGGTCCTCGTCGCCGCGTTCGACCGACTCCGCGGCGAGCACCAGGAGCCGCTCCTCGGCGCGGAGCGACTCGGGATCGAGCTGGATCGCCACGACGTACTCGTCGAAGGCGCGCGCGCGAGCTGCATCGGCGGCGCTTGGATCGCCTCCGCGCAGCAGCGTGGCGTCGGTGTCGTACTCGAGACCCGCGAGCAGCGCCCGGTACGACGGCTCGTTGGCCGTCTCCGGCTCGAGGCCGGGCGCCGGTACGCCGAGCGCCTCCGCGAGCCACGCCGCCAGCGCCGGCTCCGCGCGATGGAGCTCGTCCGCCGCCACGGCCAGCTCGCGCTCGGCGACGGCGCTGCGATTCTTCACGTCCACGAGCGTCACGACGAACGCGCGCTTCTTTTCGTCTTCGCGGTAGAGCCCGGTCAGCGCGTGGGTCGTCCCGAGCGATTCGCCGTACCGCGCCGCGAGATCCGTATCCGGCGTCGAGCCGAACACGAGGTACCCGGCGTCGCTTTTCGTCTCGGGCATGGCAACCAGGAACACCGGCCTGAGCTCGACGTGCGGGTCGTCCGCGAACCGCTCGACCAGGCGCCGCGCGACCTGACGGCCGATCCCGCCGGCTTTGGCGTCACGTCCTTTTGCCCCGAAGGGGACGACGGCAACGACGGGTTTGCCGGGGCCGGGGGGCAGAGCCCCCCGATCGCTCGTCACCGGAAGCGGACGCGCGCGGCCTGGCGTCTACCGATCTGGAGCAGGGGTTCGCCCTTCACCGGTACCTTCGTGGCCTCGGTCGCGACCGTGCCGTCGACGCGCACGCCGTTCTGCGAGACAAGCTGCCGTGCCTCGCGCTTGCTCTTGCCGAAGGCGGAGACGACCAGATCGACGATGGGAACTTCTCTTTGGCCATTCACGGTCACGTCGACCGTGGGGACCGCGTCAGGCGCCGCTCGCTCTTTGTGGACTCGGTCGAACTCGTGCTCCGCCTCGTCCGCCGCGGCGGCCGAATGCAGCTCGGCCGTGATGGTGCGCGCGAGCTTTCGCTTGGCCTCGCGCGGGTGCAGATCCTTCCGCGCGAGCGCGTCGAGCGTGGTCCGTACCTCTTCCAGCGGGAGCTCGGTGGCCCATTCGAAGTAATGCGGCATGAGGCTGTCGTCGATGGACATGACCTTCCCGTATATCTCGTTGGGGGGGTCAACCAGCCAAATCGCTGTCGCCGGTTTCGACTTATGCATCTGGTCGCCGTCGAGGCCCTCCAGCATTGGCACGATGAACACCGATTGCGGCGGCTGACCAAGCATCGCTTGTAGCTCGCGACCGGCGAGGATGTTGAAGAGCTGGTCCGTGCCACCGAACTCGACGTCGGCCTTGATCGCGACGGAGTCGTAGGCCTGCAGCAACGGGTACAGGAGATCTTTGATCGGGATCGGCGTCTTCTTTTCCATACGCTTCCGGAACTCTTCGCGAGCAAGCATCTGCTGCGCTGTGAACCGCGACGAGAGCTCGATGACGTCCCTAAGACCGAACTTGCCATACCACTCGTCTTGGAGGACAACGCGCGCGTTCTCGCGCGGCACGATCAGATGGAATTGGTCAAGGTAGGTTTTGGCGTTGGCCATGACTTCGTCCCGCGACTTCATTGGCCTGCTGATCTCCTTGTCCGTCGGGTCGCCGATCTGCGTCGTCCAGTCGCCGACGATGAGGACGATTTCGTGGCCCCACTGCGACAGCTTTCTCAGCTTCCGCAACGAGATCGCGTGGCCGAGGTGGAGATTCGCGTGCGTCGGGTCGAACCCTTGCTTGATACGCAACTGACGCTCGCCTGAGGCGAGTGCCGAGCGCAGATCGCCGAGCACGCTCACATCGCTCACTCCGCGCGTGAGGAATTCATCGAGTTCGCGTTGTGGTGGACGTGTCGGCACGGTCAAAGGATACGTTCGGCGCCGGGTACCATGAACGCATCGCCCATTCGAAGACCACGCATGACCACGCGCTCCGGCGCGGGGCATATCGCTCGAAACGGCGCCGTGGCGGCGGGGCATTCAGCGGTTGGCGCCTCGCATTGCCGTCGGGGCTCTTCGCCCTGATCATCGCGACCGGGGCGCTCCTGCTCATCGGTGCCGGTGCCGCGCTCGCGTTCTTCACCGCAGACCTTCCCTCGCCGCAGGACCTCGCCAAGGAGCCGCTGGCCCAGTCGACGAAGGTCTACGACCGGACAGGCGCGCAGCTCCTCTACCAGTTTTCGGAGGAGAACCGCGAAGTCGTGAGCTACGACGAGATCCCGCAGGTCCTCATCGACGCGACCGTCGCGGCGGAGGACAAGAGCTTCTGGACCAATCCGGGGGTCGACGTGCTCGGCATCGTGCGCGCGGTCTTTTCCGACGTCACCGGTCGTGGCAGCGGTGGGGGCGGAGCGTCGACCATCACGCAGCAGCTCGTGAAGCGACGGATCGTCGGCGACGAGATCTCCCTCAAGCGAAAGATCCGCGAGGGGATCCTCGCGATCGAGGTGACCAACACGTATTCGAAGCAGCAGATCCTCGAGCTCTACTTCAATCAGATCTACTACGGGAACCAGGCGTATGGCGTGAAAGCCGCCGCCCAGACGTACTTTGGGAAGACGGACCTTTCGAAGCTCACGCTGGCGGAGGCGTCTCTCCTCGCCGGTCTGCCGCAGTCGCCCTCCATCCTCGACCCGACGCAGGCGGACAACGCCGACCGCGCCCAGGAGCGGCGTCTCTACGTCCTCAACCAAATGGTCGACACGGGCGCCATCACCCAGGACCAAGCCGACGCCGCGAGCGCCGAGCCCATCAAAGTCGCGGAAGCGCCCGTCGCGACCATCAAGGCCCCGCACTTCGTATTCCAGGTGCGCAATCAGCTCACGCAGATACTCGGCGGCGACGAGGGCGCGGTCTCGCGTGGCGGCTACCGCGTGACGACGACGCTCGACATGACCAAGCAGGAGATCGGCGAGCGCCAGGTCCGCGAGTGGGTCGACGAGCTGCACTCGAAAAATGTGTGGAATGCCGCGCTGGTGTCCATCGATCCGCGCACGGGCGAGGTGCTCACCTACGTCGGGTCGGTCGACTACAACAACCGCGACGATCCCCGCGTCCAGGGTCAGTTCGACGTCGCCGGGATCGGACTCCGCCAGCCGGGATCGTCTTTCAAGATGTTCAACTACGTCACCGCCCTCAAGAACGGAGCCACGGCCGCGACCGTCGTCGTCGACGCGCGCACCGATTTCAGCGGTAGAGCCGATCCGACCCGGATGGGCCCTGCTGCCTGTGGCTACTGTCCCGAGAACGCCGACCTTCAGTACCACGGCCCGGTGACGATGCGACAGGCCGTTCGGGAGTCGCGGAACGTGCCGGCGGTGCGGTTCCTCGCCGAGTACTCGGGTATCGAACCGACGATCCAGACCGCGCACGACTTGGGCATCACGACGGAGATCGACCCGACGAAGATCGGGCTCTCCCTCACCCTCGGCGCGAAGGAAGTCCACCTCGTCGACATGGCGAGCGCGTACGGGGTGCTCGCCAACATGGGCGTCCGAGTGACGCCGACGTACATCCTCAAGGTCGAGGACTCTCACGGAAAGGTCATCTGGGAGCACAAGGACTTCGAGCAGAAGCGCGCGCTCGATGCCGGGATCGCGTGGATCATGACGGACATCCTCAAAGACACGACCAATCCCGCGCGCGACTTCATCTTCGGTTCGTGGACCAACATCGGCCGCGTCGCCGCGCTGAAGACGGGTACGACCGACAACCTGAAGGACGTGTACTCGGTGGGCTATGTGCCCACGATGGTGACGGGTGTGTGGATGGGGAACTCGAACGGCGACCCGATGAGCTCGCGTGACTTCTCGAGCGCGATGGGCCCCGGGCAGCTCTGGCGCGACTACATGAAGGAAGCCCTCGCCGACACTCCAGCGACGGACTGGCCGCGACCGGCAAACGTCGTGAGCGGCACGGTCGTCACGGCGCCGGGCGCGCTCGGCGGGTATGGCTCGGGACTCGCTCCCTCGGCCCTCTCGCCCTTCTCGTCGACGGAATGGTTCATCAAGGGCACGGAGCCGGCGAAGGCCGACGACTGGTTCGTCGCCGGTTGCCCGCAGCCCGACGGGACCGCGAAGGTGTCCATGAGCATCAAGGACACGCGCGGCGCCGCCTTCCAGAAATACACCGACCAGTGGGTGCGCGACGCGATGGCCGGCAAACATACCTACGGGCGCTACACATGGAACCTGGTGGGGCCGGACCCGTGCCCGACCCCTTCTGCGTCGCCGACGCCAACCCTCACGCCTGTGCCCACCCGGACGCCGGGCCCGACGCCCACGATCCCGCGTCCGAGCCCGACACTGCCGCCCTTCCCGACGCCCACCAAGAAGCCCTAACGCGGGTGGCCGAGGGGCCGCGGATAAGTGCGGTCGTCGCGTGCGTCGATGGCGCCGGGCGGGTCCTTATCGTCAAACAAACCGCCGGCCCGTTCGCTGGGGCATGGCTCCTGCCTGGCGGGAACGTTGAGCCGAACGAGCGCCTCGAGGACGCTGCGCGGCGCGAGCTCTTCGAGGAGACCGGCTATCGCGCCGGCGACCTGCGGCCCGTCGCTCGGTACGAGGTTCGGAGCGTGCCCGCGGGGCGCTTCCACTTTCTTGTCCACCTTTTCCGGGCTGGCCCGCTCGAGGGAACGGCACGAGCGGAAGCGGGAGGCGGGCTGCGCTGGGCCGAGCCGGGCGAGATCGATCTGCATCCGAATCTGGCGGTCACACTCGTCGACCTCGGGCTCGTCGAGCGCGATAGCGCGAGAATCGTTCGAGATCTCGCGGCGATCGGGATCGAGATGCGGCGCGTGTCCTAGCGCGACCGGAGGCTACGCGTACCGGATACGCGGGTCGAGGACGGCGTAAAGCACGTCGGCGATCAGGTTGAACAGAACGACCAGGACCGCAAACAGGAAGACGATCGCCGCGACGACGGGTGTGTCGCTGGTGCCGATCGAACGAATCAGGAGCTCGCCGATCCCGGGCACTCGGAAGATCTGCTCGGTCACGATCGCGCCGGCGAAGACCGCCGGGATCCCGAGGGCGATGAGCGTGACCACCGGGATGAGGCTGTTGCGCAGGACGTGCCGGAGGATCACAAGCCGCTCCGTGATGCCCTTGCCGCGCGCGGTCCTCACGTACTCGAGCGGGAGATGCTCGAGCATCTCCGCGCGGATGAATCGCGCAAGGCCCGCGGTGTTGAAGAGCGTGAGCACGGCGATCGGCATGATCGACTGCTTCAGTTGCTCGACGAAGGTCGCGAAGTCCTTGACCCTGAGAGTCGAGTCGTAGATGAACGGGAACCAACGGAGGTTGATGCTGAAGATGATGATGAGCAGCAGGCCGGTGAAGAACGTCGGCACCGAGAAGCCGATGAACGCGAAGGTGGTCGCCGCGTGGTCGAACAGCGAGTAGCGCTTCACCGCGGAGATCATTCCGATCGGCAGGGCCAGTAAGAGTCCGAGGACGTAGGCGACGCCGACGACGGCCAGTGTGTTCGGCAACCGCTCGACGAGGAGGCCCGCGACCGGCGAGTGGCTTCCGAACGAGTACCCGAAATCCCCCCGCAGGAGCGCGAACAGCCACTTCACGTACCGGATGTGCCATGGCTGGTTCAGCCCCAGCGACTCGCGGATCCTCTCGCGGACCTCAGTCGGGACGTTCGGGTTCGCGGCGAACTGTCCCAACGGGTCGCCGGGCGCCAGAGCCAGGATCGCGTACACGACGAAGCTGATGACGAGCAGCGTTGGGATAGCGATCAGCAGCCGTCGCAGGCATATCGGCCCACCTGGCTCCGATACCGGCGGGGTCGGCCCGAGGTTCAGGAGGAGCGGCTACAGCGTGACGATCGTGGCGCCGTCGCCGCCCTCCGAGGGCCCGGCCGGCTCTTGGGACCGCACCAGCGGATGGCCGGTCAGAGCGGCACGGATCGCCGTCCGCAGAGCGCCCGTGCCCTTCCCGTGGATGATGCGCAGGCGTCCGATGCCCGCGACTGCAGCGTCGTTCAAATACCGGTCGAGCACCTCGAGCGCCTCTTCGGCACGCGCGCCGCGGATATCGAGCTGCAGCGGAACGCTTGTGGCCGATCCTCGTATCACGGGGCGATCCGACCGTATCGGCGACTCGCTCGGCTCGGGCGCGGGCCGCAGCTGAGTGGCCGGCACCCGCAGCCGCAACGAGCCCGCAGCCACATCGGCCATTCCGCGGTCGTCGATCGCGAGCAGCGTCCCCGGCTCGGCGACTCCCTCGACGTGCACGGGCGATCCGACGGCGATCGCGACCGTGACCGGCGCCGTCGTCGGTGTGCTCGCGGCGGCCCGCGAGGTCTCCGCCTCGGCGAGGGCGGCGCGAGCGTCGTCGACGAGGTTCCGTTTCGCCGCTCGGTCGCGCGCGTCCTCCGCCTGGCGCAGGGCGCGTCTCGCCTGCAGGAGGAGCTCGTCGGCCTCCGCCTGCGCGCGGCGGAGCGCCCGCTGCGCCTCGTCGCGGAGCCTGTCAGCCCCGCGCTGCGCTTCGGCCGTCGCGTCGGCCGCGTCGGTGGCGGAGTTCCGCGCCTCCTCCAGCGCCGAGCTCAGCTCCGTGCGTTGGCGTTCGGCTTCGAGCAGAGTCCGCTCGAGCGAGCGGTGGAGCTCGGAGAGGTGCGTGTCCGCGCGAGCGAGGACGCTCTTGTCCAAACCCAAGCGCTCGGCGATGGCGAACGCGTTCGACGCGCCCGGGAGTCCGATGTGGAGGCGGAAGGTGGGACGGAGCGTATTGGAGTCGAACTCCATGCTCGCGTTGCGGACGCCCGGCGTATTGAGCGCGAACGCTTTGAGCTCCGGGTAGTGCGTGGTCGCGGCGACGAGGACGCCGCGCTCAAGGAGCGTTTCGAGCACGGCCATCGCGAGGGCCGCGCCTTCATCGGGATCGGTACCGGCGCCGACCTCGTCGAGCAGGGCGAGGTCGCCACGGTCGGCGTCCGCGAGCGTGGCCACGACATTGCGCAGGTGCGACGAGAACGTCGAGAGCGACTGCGCGATGGACTGCTCGTCGCCGATGTCGGCGAAGATGCGGCGGACGACCGGCACGCGCCCGCGGTCGGCCGGGATCGCGAGGCCGCACGCCGCCATCGCAGTCAGCAGGCCGATCGTCTTGAGCGTGACGGTCTTGCCACCGGTATTGGGTCCGGTCACGACGAG
>JALYLL010000018.1 GCA_030774255.1 Chloroflexota bacterium
GGCGAGCTTTTCCGGAAACCTCTTTTCTCTCTCGTATTTCTATCGCTACGTGCTCGCATCGCGCGGCTGGGCGGTCCTCACGCTCAACCCGACCGGGTCCGGTTCGTATGGTCGCGAGTTCGCACACCGCATTCGCGCAAAGTGGGGAGAGCACGACCTCGCGGAGCAGCTCGCCGCCGTGGACCAGCTCGTTGCCGAAGGAATCGCCGATCCCGACAGGCTCGCAGTGGCCGGCTATTCGTACGGCGGTTTCATGACGAGCTGGACGATCGGCCATACCGATCGCTTCAAAGCGGCCGTCGTCGGCGCGCCGGTCGTGAATCAGGAGTCGTTCTTCGGGACGAGCGACATCGGGATGTGGTTCGCTCCCTGGGAGATGGGCGCGAGTCTCACCGAGGGTCGCGAGACATTCCGACGGCTCTCGCCCATCAACTACGTTGACAAGGTCACGACGCCGACCCTCGTCCTGCACGGAGAGGCGGACGAGCGGTGCCCGATCGGACAGGGCGAGGAGCTCTTCGCTGGCCTCGTGGCCGTCGGCAAGGTGCCGACCGAGTTCGTCCGCTATCCCGGCGGCAGTCACATGTTCATCGCTCAGGGCCGGCCCAGTCACCGCGTTGATTTCAATCGACGCGTCGTCGACTGGGTTACGAGGCACGCCTCGCGCGACTAGCGCGCTAGCCGAGCCGCTTCATCTGCGCCGATAGGCTAATTGCATGGCGTATGCGGCGGTCGGCTTCGACCTTCTCACGGCGCTCCTCGACACCTGGACTCTCTGGGCCAGCGTGGCAGGAGACCGCGACCTCGGAATGCGCTGGCACGCTGCGTCGCAGGAGTTGCTTCGCGGCAAGCGTTATCGGCCGTTCGAAGACATCGTCCGCGAGAGCGCGACCGAGGTCGGCATCGACGTGAAACGCGCGGCCGACCTTCTCCGACGATGGGGCGAGTTCGAACCGTGGCCGGACGTTCCGCCGGTCCTCGAGCGCCTCGACGCCACCAGACGCTTCATCGTGACCAACTGCTCGCGCAAGCTCGGTCGTCTCGCGGCGTTCCGCGCGGGCCCCTTCGAGCTCGTCATGACGGCGGAAGAGGCAGGCGCGTACAAGCCCGATCCGCTTCCGTATCGGATGGCACTTGAACGGCTCGGGCTCGATCCGGCGGAGGTGCTTTTTGTCGCGGGGTCCGCACATGACGTCGGCGGTGCGGCGCGCGCGGGAATGGACGTCTACTGGGCGAATCGCGGCGGCGCGCCGGCGCCGACGGACGGCACGGCCTTGCGCCAGGAGCCCGACTTCCGCGGGCTGCTCGAGACGATGGGCATAGGTTGATCGGCCGCGCCGCGATAACGCAACGCGACGACGGAGACCTGGTCGACCCGGGCACCGACGCCGACTGGCTCGAGTGGGTGACGGCCCGCGAACTGCGCAACTGGTGTCACGACGATCTGCTCGTCGACTGGCTTTCCGAATTCGGCGAGCAGCACGGATTCCGCCGCGACGATCAACTGCCCGGTTACGACCGCGTCTTCGATCTCGCCCGCTACCTGATGGATCAGGGTCGGCGCTTCGAGCAGGCCGTTCTGGTCGACCTGCAGCAGCGCTGGCCGGTGACGCGGATCGCGACACGCCCGGACGAAGCGCGGTCGCTCGCCGCAGCCGAGGCGACGTGGGATGCCATGAGGAACGGTGCGCCGGTCATCGCGTCTGCCGTGCTGCGAGATCCTGAGCGGCGCACATTCGGCGTCGCCGATCTCCTCGTGCGGTCCGATGTGCTCGGTGAGCTGTGCCCCGACGCGTTCGTCGGAGATCAACTCGAGCTCCCGGTTGCCGCGATGAGGCACGGTCGGCATTACCGCCTCGTCGAAATCAAGTTCTCGACACTCCACCTCCTGAAGGACGGCGGTCTCGGCGCGGACTCGCTCGGGGTGATGACGCAAGCGTGGATCTACAACGAGGCGCTCGGGCGAATCCAGGGCTTCACTCCGCCGGCCGCTTATGTCGCCGGCCGCGCGTGGCGGCAGGGCGCCGCCCGCGGCGATCGTTGCTGGGAAAAGCTCGCGCGGGTCCCCCGCGAGACCTACGTCCGATCGCGAGACGAGGATCTCGGCACGGTGGTCGCGCGGGCGATCGCCTGGGTGAGGCGACTCCGCACCGAGGGAGCCGAGTGGCGCGTCCTCCCTATCCCGTCCGTGCCCGAGCTCTGGCCGAACATGAAAGCGGGCAGCGACTTCCCGTGGCACACGGCAAAGGCGGAGATCGCCGCCAAGCTCGGCGAGCTCACCATCCTCCCTCGCGTTAGCCCGGACTTGCGCGCCGCGGCGCACGCGGTCGGAGTGACGCGCTGGGACGATGCGCGCACGTCCGCGACCCTCCTCGGCCTCGACGGGCAGCACGGGCGGACGCTGGACGCGGTCATCGGGGTGAACCGGGACGCGGGCGACGTGTTGCGTCCCGAGCGCGTGAGCGCGGACGAGGAGCAGTGGCGCGTGCCCCCGCCCGCCGAGGCGTTCGTCGACTTCGAGTTCGTCCATGACATGGACGACGACTTCAGCACGTTCCCGCGCAAGGGCGGACAGGCGCTCATCTTTCAGATCGGCTCGGGTACATATCTCGATCGCCGCTGGTCTTTCCGCCAGTTCACCGTCGACGACCTCGGTGTGGAGGCCGAGGCGCGGATGATCGACGACTGGCTCGCCCATCTCGCGGACGTCGCGCGCGATGCGGGGTGCTCATCGGCGAGCGACGTGCGTCTCGTGCACTGGTCGCTCGCGGAGGAATCGAACTTCGAGCGCGCGTACGAATCGGCGCGGTCGCGTCATCCCGACCGGAGCTGGCCGGCACTCGCGTGGTACGACCTGCTCGGTCGCGTTTTCCGCGCTCAGCCGATCGTCGTCAAGGGCGCGTTCTCGTTCGGCCTCAAGTCGATCGCGCGCGCGATGCGTGCCCACGGGCTCATCCAGACCGCCTGGGGCGAAGGGCTCGCCGACGGCGCTGGCGCGATGGCCGGCGCATGGTCGGCGGCAGCCGATTCAAGGGCGCGTGGACGGTCCCTCACCGAGTCGCCCGTGATGCAAGAGATCGCCCGCTACAACGAGGTCGACTGTCGCGTAATGGCCGAGATCCTCGATTACCTGCGCCGGGAGCGCTGAATGCCCCGAACGGAGCGGCGAGATCGACCGACGCCGGCCGATCTCGCCGCAAGTTTGCGTTAGTGCGCGGCTGGCGCTCCTGGCCATGGCACTCCGATAACAGAGATCTTGCCTCCACTCGGCGCAGTGCCCAGCGCCAGATTCGCGATGTAGAGACCCTTCTCGTGGAAGATCGGGCTCGCAGGGAAGTCGAGCGGGTCGTCGCCGGCGTTGTGTCCATATCGCGCGATCAGCGCGCCGCTCGGCGAGAGGACCTGGATCTCATTCGCCTGGTTTGCGCAGACGTACAGGTTCCCCTTCACGTCGAACTGGATACCGTCCGCGCCGTCGAGCGCGCCCGCTCCGAGGGTCGCGCCGTCAGCGAAGATCGAGATCGCTCCAGCGCTCCCATCCTTGTTAACGGCGATCCGGAGGATCCGGTCCCGGGAGGTGTTGGCGACGTACAGATAGCTTTGGGTGCGGTCGAAGGCGACGCCGTTCGCGCCGAAGCCCGGGCAGAACGGTGGGCACATCGGCAGGAGCAACGGATCGGCCTTCCACAGCGTCTTTCCGCCACCGGTCGGACTGACCGTGTAGATCGCGCCTGCGAACGAGTCCGAGACATAGAGCGTCCCGCGGTGATCCTGCGCGATCGCGTTGGGCGCACCGAATCCCTCGGCGAGCACGACGAACGCCCCGGTCCGCGGGTCGACCCTGATGAGACGACCGCCTGTGAATCCGGGGTTGTTGTCGGCGACGTAGATGCCCTCGGGCGTGTAGAGCTCACCGAGCAACGCGTGATCCGGCGCGACCGTGAGATGGCCGAGCTCGTTGCCGCGCAGGTCGTAGATGCAGATGTTCCCGGAGATACCGGCCGCGTACAGAAGACCGTTCGGCGACGCGGTGATGCCTTCGGGGTTGTGACACCGAGCATTGTTCGCATCGGCAAGCGTCCGCACGACGCCCTGCGCGGGTTGCGCGGCGAGGGCCGTCTGCCCAGCCAGGAGCATGAGGACAGCGATGACGGGAATTGACCAACGACGCATGAAATCCTCCCCACTTCGGCCCGGACGGCCGACCGAAATGTTAGCGGCTACGACTGCGCGACGAGCGGGAACACCTCAGAGGAGAAGCGCTCCATTTCCTCGCGCTGCGGACTGCACTGAAGAAGGAGGAGATCTATCCCGATCTTCTCGAGCCCGTGGACCCGCTCCGCGACCTGCTCGGGCGTGCCAACGAGTCCGGTCCGCAGCCCCCGATTCGAGACGCTGTAGTCCTCGAGCGAGACCTTTGTTTCGAGTTGCGACCCTTTGATGAATTCCTGGTAGCTCGCGTATCCGCGCGCGCTCGCACGCACGTCGGTGATGCGCGCGATCTCCTTCTTTACCTCGGCGTCGGTATTCCGCACGACCGAGTACGCCGCGACACCGAACCGCAGCGGCGGCAGCTCCGGGTGCTTCGCGCGGCGTGCGCGCATGTCCTCGATCTTCGCGGAAAGGGCCTCCGGCGGATCGCCGTGCATCAGATAGGCGTCGCACTCGCGCGCGATGAGGTCTTTTGCGGCTGGGGACTCACCACCCGCGTAGAGGATCGGCCACGGCTTCTGCACCGGCTTCGGCGCGAGCCGCGCGTTCTTGATCGTGTAGTAGCGGCCCTCGAGCGTGTACTGGTCCTTGGTCCACATTCCTTTGAGGACGGCGAGGAACTCTTCCGTGCGGGCGTAGCGCTCATCGTGCTTTACCCAGGCTCCTCCGTACTCGTTGCTCTCTTCCTCCCACCATGCGCTCACGACGTTCAGGGTGAAGCGACCGTTCGAGATCCGATCGATGGTCGCCGCCTCCTTCGCGACGAGCGCCGGAAGGCGGAAGTTGGGCCGCACCGCGGTCATGAGCTCGAGCCGCTCGGTGAGGGGCGCGAGCGCCGCGGCGGTCGTCCACGCCTCGAGGCAGTCCGCCTCGGGACCCTTGATGTCGTTCAGGTTGAGCTCGGCGACGAGCGTGACGTCCCAGCCGGTCCGATCCGCCTGCTGGGCGAGCGCGCGCTGGTACGCGAACGTCGCGGGCATGCCCTCGTCCTCGACGTTGCGCAGCCATCCGCCAAACACCGGCATCCAAAATCCGAAACGCATGGCTACGTACTCTCCACTGCGGACCCCGCTCGGGCAAACAACCCGCGCACCTCGACGACCGCGCCCACGAGCGAGAGCAGGAAGACGACGGAGCTGATCGCCAGCACGACTTCAGCGCCAGGCGCCACGCAGTTATACGTATTGGTGAGAGGCGGATGGTCGGGAGGGCAGACCGGATCGGACCTCGGCGACGCCGACTGCAGTAGGAGCGGCAGCGAGACGACGAAGCCGGCGACCCGGAGCCCGCCGGTCGGCCGGTGCTCCGACCGCCACGCGGCGGCCGCGAGAACGACGATCACAGTAAGGGCGACGATCACCACGATGCTCGGGCCTCGGAACCCCGCCGAGGTGATCATGGCCTCGATCCCATAGAAGAGGAGGAAGCCGGCTACCGCCTGCAGAAGTCTCACGAGCATGCTGCTCAACACGCGGATGGTTCCGCTAACAGGCACAGTAGTACTTCCCCGCTGGTCCCTCGTTCAGGATGAGCTGAGCGAACGGACCCGGGTCGTCGGCGTCCCACACGGCGTTCACGACCTCGCCGGTCGCGGGAAAGAGCGGACGTGACTGAGCGAGCAGCGCGTAATCGCGCTCGTAGATCCAGCGCAGACCATCGCGCGGTTCGCCGGCGCGCACCGCCTGGCCGATCGCCTCGCTGTAGGCGAGCCACGGGAGATCCACGCCGCTCGCGATCGGCAAGCCGACCCATTTCCAGACCCGCGGGTTCACGTCGAGGAGCAGATGCTCCTTCCGAACGGGATCCCAGATGAACTCGACCTCGCTGATGCCGTGGTAGCCGAACGCTTTCAGGATCGCGCTTCCGCGCTCGACGATCTCTGAGACCTGCTCGCCGATCACGAGGCAGCCGGTCCCGAAACCCTCGGGGTACTGCTCCAGCTTCCGCCCGACGAACGATCCGCGGACCTCACCGTCCGGCGCGACGTACGAGCAGAACGAGTAGAAGCCGCCGGCCGGTACGTCGACGATCTCCTGCGCGACGCATGCGAGATCCGCGGCCTCACGCGCGAAGCGCACGAGCTCCGCCGCGTTCTCGGCGCGGAACACCTTCACCCCGAAGCGGTCGTAGAAACGCCGCTGCTCGGCGGGCTTGACGATCGCGGGATAGCGGATGTCTTTCGCAGTCGACTTCGGATCGTTCAGCAGGTACGTCTTCGGGATCGGGATGTGCAGATGGTGCGCATCGGCATAGAGGCGACGTTTGTCGAGAACCGCGTCGATCACTGCGAGCTCGCTGAACGGGATGCGGTAGCACGCCTCGAGCTGGGAGCGATAGCGCGCGACGGTCATCACCCATTCGTCATTGGTCGGAAAGAGGACCGCCCCCTCCCACCGCTTGGCGTTGTCCAGCAGGTACTGCACGAACCCACGTTCGTCCTCGAGCGGATTCGGACACGTGTATCGCTGCGTCACGGCGCGGGACGCCTGGCCAAGCCCCCGCGGGTCGGGATCGAGCGCGATGACCTCCACGCCGTGGGCTGCGAGCGAGCGTGCGACCGCGAGGCCCGTGATGTGGCAGTTGAAGACGAGGGCGCGCGGAAGCGGCTTAGACGCGGTCAAGGGCGCGATCGATATCGGCGAGGATGTCGTCTGAGTCTTCGATGCCGACGGACATCCGCAGGAAGCCGTTGGTGATCCCGAGGCGCTTGCGCTCGTCCGCGGGAAGACGCCGGTGCGAAGAGATCGGCGGGTAGAGCACTTCGGTGAAGAGGTCGCCGATCGTCGTGGCGGACGCGGCGAGCTCGAGCGCATCTAGGAAGCGGAAGGCGGCGGGCTTCGTGTCTTCGCGAAGGACGAACGAGACGACGCCTCCATAGAGTCCGCCGAACTGGCGCGTCGCGACGTCGTGCTGCGGGTGGTCGGCGAGACCCGGGTAGCGAACGCGCGCGACCTTGGGGTGCTTCGCGAGATGCAGCGCGACGATGAGCGCGCTCTCGCATTGGCGTCGCACGCGGAGGGCGAGCGTGCGCATCCCTCGGATCGCGAGCCACGCCTCGTGCGGGGGCAGATATGCGCCGTCGAGGATGGTGCGGTCACGCATCGCACGCGCGAGCTCTGTCGAGCCGCCGACGGACCCTCCCATGACGTCGCCGTGACCGTTCACGTACTTGGTCAGCGAGTGGATGACCATCGTCGCTCCGAGCACGGCCGGGCGGAAGAGCACGGGCGTCGCGAAGGTCGCGTCGAGTGCCAGGCTGGCGCCATTTGCCTTCGCGAGCCGAGCGAGCGCGGTCACGTCGTTCACCCTGAGCAGCGGGTTGGCGATGGCCTCCGCGTAGAGGAGCGTGGTCGGCTTCGCGCGGAGCGCCGCTTCGACGGCTTTGTGGTCGGTCGTGTCGACGAAGACGATGTCGGCGGCGCGCTCGCGCGCCCATCTCTCGAAGAGCGCCCGCGTCTGCCCGTAGCAGTCTTCCTGAGCGACGACGCGGCCGCCGCGGGAGATCGCGCACGCATCCACGGCCGCCGCGATCGCCGCCATGCCGGTAACGAAGCAGGTCGCCGCCTCGACGCCATCGAGCTCCGCCATCGCTGACTCGAGCGCCGCGGTGGTGGGCGTGCCGTAGCGCCCGTAGACGTAACCGGGGTGCTCGCCGCCGAAGACCGCGTCCTGCTCGGCGGCGGAGCCATAGTCAAAGGCGACGCTCTGGACGAGAGGTGGAACGACTGGCTCGCCATGTCCCGGGGGGAGCGAGCGGGCGGCACGCACGACGCGCGTCCCCGCTCCCAGCTCCCTCCGGTCCATCAAGGGACCAAGGTACGCCGTCAACGCCGGGCGAGAGCCCGGCTAATCGGCCGGCGTTGCTTCTGCTGGCTGTTTTTCTTCCTCGGCTAACTCGAGCGTCTTGGCGCGCTCGATGAGGTCGGCGACCTTCTGGCCACCCTTGCGACCGATGCGCTCGAAGTGTCCGGCTCCGTACTTCGCGGTGACCGCGCGGCCACCCTTCTTACCGATGCGGCCGAAGAACTCCGGCCCGTACTTGTTGGCCGTGCTCGATCCGCCCTTCTTGCCGATCCTCTCGTAGAACTCCGGGCCGTACTTCTCGCTGACCAACCGGCCACCCATTCGTCCCGCTTCGGCGACGGTCATCCCGCCACCAGCTTTCCGTGCCATGGCCTGCTCCTTTTCCGAGTGACACATTTACGGGCAGGCGCCATGCCGAGCAGGCGTTCGAACGGCGGTTTGGCGTAACAGTTGCGCAACGATGCGGCTCCCCTTCAGACCGCGGGTGCGATCTCGAGATCGATGGGCTCTTCGCGCACAAACATCCAGACGACAAGGGCCGCGAAAACAGCGGCGACGAAACAAAAAGCGCCGAGCGCCCAGAATCCCGGACCATCGATCAAGAGACCGCCGATCGACGCGCCGACCACGATGCTCGCGCTCGTCACGGACGCCGACACGGCGAGCAACGTCCCCCGCGCGTCGGGTACCTGCTCTGTGAGAAGCGTGGTGTTCGATGCGAAGCGCGCTCCGATCACGGCCGACAGCAGGAGGTTGAGGACCGCCGTCGCCGGCAGCGGCAGCGTCAGGTTCGTTTGCAGCAGGAGGAGCACGCCCGACAGGACGATGCTGCCCGCGACGATCGGTTTGTGACCTATCCGCGCGCCGAGCCTGCCCCCGACCTGGCTCCCGAACAGAACGCCGAGGCCCTGGGTGAGGGCGAGGATCGACGCCACGCCCTGCGACAGCCCGAACACGTTCTCGAAGAACACGACGATGTACGTCGCCCAGGTGAACCAATAAAGGGCCCCGAGGAAGCTCGAGCCTATGGCGCCGAGTGCCGAGCGGTTCGTCACGATTGAGCGGTACATCTCGCGGATCCCCGATTCGCTGAGGGGCGTCTGGGCCGGGCGGAGCTTCCAGAGAAGAACGATCGCCGCCGCGATGGACAGCGCGCCGACGAGCCCGACCGACACCCGCCAGCTGGTCGCCTCGGCGAGGATGCCGGCAATGGGAACGCCGATGACGCTCGCCATCGTGTTCAGGCCGATCACCGTGCCCATCGCGCTGCCCCGGTCGCGATACGGGAGGTTGTCCCCAACGGTCGCGGTGACGTTCGGGAAGATGACTGAGCCGCCGATCCCGGCGATGATCCGCATCGCGACGAGAACCGCGAAGCTCGTCGCGAACGCGCTGAGCAGCGTGAAGACGCCCATGATCAACGACCCCGTCACCAGGAAACGTTTGCGGCCGAAGCGGTCCGAGTACGGTCCCGTGAGGACCGCGACGACGATGCCCGGCGCGCCGTACGCCGCGACGACGAGGCCGGCTGTTCCGGTGGTGATCCTGAATTCGCTCGCGATCTGCGTCAGCACGGGCGCCATGACGACCCCGACGTAGACCGCGTTGAACGTGAGGAAGCCGAGGAGACCGAGAAGGCGCCGCCGCTCGCCGGGATTCAAGCCAGGGCGCGGCCCGCGAAGGTGTGGAGAAACCGACCGAACGCGCGGATGTGGTCGACGTAGTCGGCGATGGCGATGTTCTCGTTCGGCGCGTGGTTGGCGGAAGCGGCATTGCCGGAGCCGAACCCCGCGGCGGGGATCCCGAGCGTGTCGCACACCTGCGCCATCGGGCCCGAGCCGGCAAGCAACGGATACACGACCGGTTCGGTTCCGTACGCGCCGCGGCAGGCGTCGACCGCGGCTTTCGCCGTCACCGAGTCCGTCGGCCAGCGTGACGGCGCCGAGCCGTGCTCGATACCCGGCACGACCTCGACGTCATCGAAGCCGCGACGATCGAGGTGCGCGCGCAGGAGCTTCGTGACCTTCTCTGGCGTGAGATCGGGCACGAGGCGAAAGTCGATCTTCGCGCTCGCGACCGCAGGCAGAACCGTCTTCGAGCCCGCGCCGGTGTAGCCCGACACGATCCCGCAGATCGTGCACGTCGGCTCGTAGAAATGTTTCTTCCTGAGCTCGTAACCCTCGAGGCCGCGGACGAACCGCTTGATGCCGTGGATCCGCAGCATCCCCTGCTCATCGAACGGGAGTCGCTCGAGGAGCGCGCGGTCGGCGGCGGTGGGCGCACGCACCGAGTCCATGAATCCGTCGATGGTTATCTCGTCGTTGCCGTTCTTCATCGTCGCGAGCGCCCAGACCAGTCGCCACGCTGCGTTCGGGACGATCGTCGCCAGCGAGGAGTGCGCGTCCTTGTTGGCCCCGCGTACGCGCAGCTCGACGTAGGCGATGCCCTTGAGCCCGCACGAAATTGTCGGCCGGCCGGCGGCGTCCTTGTAGCCCGCCTCCCAGATGCAGCCGTCGGCCCGGAGCCGATCGCCGTAGCGTGCGACGAAGGCGGCGAGATGCGCGGACCCGCTCTCCTCCTCGCCCTCATACAGCACGCGGATCCGAAGTGGAAGCTCGCCGATCGTCACGCGATACGCCTCGATCGCCTGAAGACGCGCGAGGAGATTGCCCTTGTTGTCTGAAACGCCGCGGCCGAACAGGAAGCCGTCGCGCTCGGTCGGCTCGAACGGCGGCGTCGACCACTCGTCGAGCGGATCCGGCGGCTGCACGTCGTAGTGGTTGTAGATAAGGAGCGTGCGATCGCCGCCGCCGGTCTCGCCGACGATCGTCGGTGGTCCGCCGTCCACGGTCAGCGCTTCCGCGGCGATGCCGCCCCGTTTCTTCGTGCGGTCAAGAACGATCCGCGCGGTCTCCGGAATCCCGATCCCCTGCGCGGATACGGTCGGCTGTCGGACCAGGACCTTGAGCTCGTCGATGTATTCGCGCTCGCGGGCGCGCACGTATGAATCGAACTCCGCGAAGCTGGTCACGCCGGAAGGTTATCGTCAGGTCGGGACGGTCGTCGTTCGGGTCTTGCTCTTGCCAAGCTCGCATCGCGGCGAGTACGGGGTGATCTCGATCCAGCGCTGCTGGCAGAGATAGTGGACGACCCCGTCGAGATCCTCGAGGGTCTCGCGCTTGTAGACCTTCGCGCGCGGGATCATGAAGACGCAGTCGCCGCAGTTCGCTGGAAGAGCCGGCCGTGGCCGGTGCGCGGCGCGTGCCTCAACGAGGGCGAACCCGAGGCCCGCGAACGCCAGGACGAGAAGTACGAAGATGACAAAGAAGACACCGAAACTACCCATATCCGTCGCGGCCTCCCGCCCGTACTCACGTTAGCAGGAGGTCTTACGAATATGACGATCGTGCGCGCGCTCTTCCTCGCGTCTCTGCTCGGCGGTCTCGCGCTTGCGGCTTGCGGCGGCGCGGGCAGCGGCGGTCCCTACACGACCGCGGCTCCGGCGACCGCGAACCCGGCGCTCGGGACGAACCAGCCGACGGATCCACCCAAGCAATACTCTCCCGCCCCGCCCGGCTACCCATAATCGGGCTACGGGAACTAGGTTCGGGATACACCTCGGTCACCTCGGCGGACCGCTCGCCCAGATGCGACGGCTCTGGCGATTCGCGGACGAGCGCGGGTTCGACTGGTTTTCGGTCTCCGATCACTTTCAGGAGACGCCACCGCAAGGTGGGGATGTCGACTGCTTTGAATCGATCGCCACGCTGTCCGCCGCGGCGGTCGAGACGACGAAGGTCCGCGTTGGTTGCCTCGTCTTCTGCGTCGGCTACCGGCATCCGGGCGTCCTCGCGAAGGCGCTCAGCACCATCGATCACCTCTCCAAAGGACGCGCTGATTGCGGCCTTGGCGCCGGATGGGACGAGGTCGAGTTCGCGTCATACGGCATCCCTTTCCCATCCATCGGCGAGCGCGAGGATCAGCTGGAGGAGTACGCCGAGGTCCTTCGCCTCCTGTTCGATCGCCGTCGCGCCGACTTCAGCGGTGCGCACTACAAATTCGTCGACGCCCCGAACAACCCCAAGCCGCTCCAAAAGCGCCTTCCGCTCTGGATCGGAGGCGCGGGAGAGAAGCGGACCCTTCGAACCGCCGCCCGGTTCGCCGATGGTTGGAACGCGCCGTATCTCCCGCCAGTGGAGTGGAAGCGCAAGAGCGAGGTGCTCGATACATGGTGCGCGAAGGTCCGCCGCGATCCCACGTCGATCGCGCGCACGATCAACGTCGGGTTCTACATGGGCGCCGACGCGGCGGGAGCGAAACGTCACGAAGAGCTCTACCAACGGCATTGGTCAAAGGACACGCGCGGAATGACAGGATTTCTGCGTGGCACGCCGCGCGAGGCCACCGACGTGGTGGGGTCATACGCGAAGCTGGGCACATATCGCGTGAACATCGCGCTTCGCGAAGGACCGTACGACTGGGATGCTCTCGAGGCCTTCGCATCCGACGTGATGCCGCAATTCGAATGAAAATCTCGGAGGGTCAGGTAATGCGTCAGATGGTCGTTCTCATTTTGGTGATCTTTATCGTCGCCGCCGCCGGTGGCGCCGCCTGCAGTTACGGGGGCGGTGGCCAAGGCTCACCCGCCCCGTCTGTCGGCTATTAGCGGTAGTCCCCGCGTCCACATCGACCCGTTCACGACCCAAGGGGTGAGCGGGGCATGGACGGTCACGTGGCGGATCAGCAACGACGGTGACCGACCCATCCGTCTCATGAGGGCGCAGCATCCGCATTCGCAGTTCCGCACACCCGAGACGAAGGTCGATCGCGAGATCGCCCCAGGCGCGGCGACGGAAGTCACTCTCCCGGTCCATTTCGTCGAATCGCCGGGTGTGATCGTCGAGAATCCATTTTTGATCGTGCTGTTTCGCGAACGCGCGGACTGGCGGTTACTCGCGCGCGTGCGCGTCACCGCTGGGACCAAGGGCGAGCCGATCGCCGGTCAGTCGGTGGTCATCACGAAGCAGAAGGTCGCGGGTGCATCTCCTGACTAGGCTTTGGGTGTGAACTCCGAAGATCGCACCATCATGGAGCGCATGCGAGGCTGACGCGGCAACTGAAGCCTCGGCTTCGAAGAGACCACGGGTATGGTCTCCAACGTGCTCGAAGTGGATGAGGACGATCTCCTCAAGCGAGTGAAAACCTTCAAGAAGAAGTACGCGGACGATCCTGATTACAAGAAGCTCCGCGCCGCGCTCCCGAAGGACTGGCCGCTGTAGTCAGCAGCGCGGAGCGTCGAGACCGAGACCTTGTCGGAGCGCGTCACTCGTCTTGCTGTCGAAGGCCTGCACGAAGAAGCCCGGTCCGATCGAAAAAAGCACGACCTGGCCAGCGTCGGTTCTGTCGACCTCGCGGCCGTCGATGAAGATCGTGTAGATCGTCCAGCCGCTCGTCGTGCTCGGCGTGGTGCAGACGCGGACGTCGCCTATCGGGTCATCGAGGAACAGGACGTCGGCGCCTCCAGCTCCCCAAGTCTCAGCGGCGGTGAAGACGCGCGCGGGTCGCCTCGAGCCCAGCATGCCTTCGAACTTCGAGCTTCCAATCATCCGCACCGGCATGCCCGCTCGCGCAAACGCGGACATGACCGCGCTCTCTCCGGGAAGAATTCGGAGATCAGCGGGTTCCCGCTGGATGCCCGCGACCCGATTTGGCGACGCCGACGCGGACCCGCTCGTGGGTCCCGGCGTACGCCGGTAGGCCGTCTCGGCCGGAACGCAGGAAGCACCAGCGAGCGCCAGGCAGAGGACGAGGACGAGCCGCTTGCACATGCCGACCTCAATACAACGGCCAGGGCCGCGGGTTCCATCTAGATCGTCGCGGGTAAGCGCACCTCGGGATGTCGCAGCTCGAGTTTGCCGGTCTTGCCGGCCCAATACGTGTTCCGCTGGCCGGTCATTGCCTGCACGTGCCCGTCCCATTCGAAATTGAAGGCGTTGAGACCGAGATAGACCGCACGCCGGCACTTCTCGCGGGTCTCGTCGTCGGTCGCGTAGCGGCGGATCGCGTCGATCTGCCGGTCACCATGCCCGGTGTCCTGCTCCGCGTGCAGCTCGTAGGTCGCAGCCGCGCGCCGAGAGAAACCGTAGTGACCGGTGAGCTCCCTGAACACGCGGGCGGCTGCGCCATCAGGGCCACCGTGCATCGCCTCGACGAATGAGAGGAGCGAGACGCCCTCGAGCGCGGAGCGGTTCTGGCAGCCCGATCGGATCATCTCGATCGCGGCGAGCGTGCCCGGCGCAGGATCGGCTCTGTCGGCCTCCTCGCGCGAAATACCCGCCTCGTCGAGCATCTGCAGCATGATGTCGACGTGCGTCCTCTCTCCGCCGAGCTCCTCCATGAAGTTCTCCATCACGACGTCCATGAGCGCGTAGTTCCGCTCGCTCGCGACGTTCGTGACGATGTAGCCGAAGAAGATCGGGTTGGTACGGACTCGGAGATAGTGTTGGATCTCGCCAAGGACGATCTGCTCGCGCGTCCAGCGATGTTCGACGATTCCCTTGAACCACGGGTGATCCGGCATGAATAGCTCGCGCGCCGCGCGCCACAGTTCATCGATAAATGCGTCGTTGGCCACCTGTCCCCCACTCTATTCCCGATGAGCGATCGGCAGCGGGTGTCGTCGGGGTCCAAATACGAGTCGTCGATCGGTTTTAGCCGCGCGCTTCGCGTTGGACGCAACGTTTACGTTTCGGGGACGGCGCCGATCTGGCCCGACGGTTCGTGCGATCCGGACCCCGAGATCCAGGCACGGCGCTGTCTCGAGATCATCCTCGAGGCACTCGCGGGTGCTGGTGCCAGTGCTAAACACGTCGTGCGCACGCGGATGTTCCTCACCGATCCGGCCTACGCGGACGCGGTCAGCCGCGCGCACGGCGCCGTGTTCGGCGAGGTCCGCCCGGCCTCCACGATGGTCGTGATCGTCGGAATGCTCGATCCCCGGTGGAAGGTCGAGATCGAAGCCGACGCGGTCATGGATTAGATACTCGGACTCGCACTAGGCTTCCGGGCGTGGAACCCGGTCTTTATCTGACGTTCTTCACCGACGGCGAGCCAGTGGACGGAGAACTTCCGCCAGTGGGACCGCTCGAGCACGTTGTGGTCCGCGGTCAGTCGCTGATCGCAGATCGGAAAGACGGCGAGATCGCTGCCAACGGCGCCGGGCGTTGGATCGAGGCCGAGCAGGAGCTTCGACGTGCCACCGGCCACGAGCCCGGGGGCACCACACGTTCCGACCTGCGGATCGCCGGGCCGGAGGGCGTGTACCTCCGATTTCTCTCGTTCGGCGACCCTGCCGAGGAGAATCCCGTTCCGGAGCTTGGTCCATACGCCGTCGTGGTCGTCGGCCGGCGCGGCGTCGAAGCCGACGGCGATCCGCTCGCGACCCGAACGGGGACCAATCAAAACCTCTGGGAGCTCACCGGCGTCGGCGGAAGCGCGTTCGTTGGCGTGATCCGACCGGACATCGCCTTCCGGACGCGATCGACGACATACCACCCCGAGATCAAGCCATTCCGCACCGGTGCCACGCCTCGGCCCAGCCGTCCGGTGACGGCGCCGGTAGCCGCGGCAAGCCGTCCGGTGGCGGCGGCGCCGGTCGCTACGCATGTCGTCGAGCCACCGACACCGCAGCGGCCACCCGACGATCCCGGACTCACGCTTCGCGATCGCATCGGCTCGGAGCCGCCAACCCCGCGATCGGGTTACATGGTCGTGGAGCCTGAGCAGCGGGAATGGGGCGGTGCGGCCTGGCAGCTGCGCTACTTCATCATCGGCGCGCTCGTCATTCTCATCGCAGTGTTCAGCGTTCCGTCGATCCGCTCGCTTCTGACCGGTGGAGGCTCTACCGCGGAAACGGTGGCCGTCGGCACGCAGATCACATCGCCTGGATGGACGTACAACATAGGCAGCGTGCGCCGCGTCACACGGATCGGAGAGTCGCAAGCGCGCGGGACCTACCTGGT
>JALYLL010000019.1 GCA_030774255.1 Chloroflexota bacterium
AGTTCAAGGTGCGCGTCGAACTTATTGAAAGTCAAGCCAAACTCAGTGATATGTAGCCGAGGATGCGAAAGCTTGAGGTTCGGTTAGCTCTCGATCGCCTGCTTTATCCGTTCAGCCAATGCGCTCCCGACTCCGGCGACCGCCGCGAGGTCGGAGAGCGGCGCCTCGCGCATCGCCCGGACGCTTCAGAACCGGCGTAGCAGCGCGCGCTTTTTGGTCGGGCCTACGCCTTCGACATCGTCGAGGACGCTTTGGACCGCCCGCTTCGCGCGCACCTTCTGGTGATAGGTGACCGCGAAACGGTGCGCTTCATCGCGTATCCGCTGCACCAGGTAGAGGCCCTGCGAGGTCCGCGGCAGGACGATCGGGTCGGGCCGCGCGGGCACGAACAGCTCCTCGCGCTCCTTTGCCAGCGCGGCGATCGGGATCTGCAGGAGGCCGGCATCGGAGAGCGCGGCCTGACCGGCCGAGAGCTGACCCTTACCGCCGTCGAGGATCACGAGATCCGGTACAGGCCAGCCGGCCCCGTCCGTCGCCGATCGCTGGAACCGGCGCCGCAGCGTTTCGCGCATGTTGGCGAAGTCGTCGTTCCGGTCGACGATCTTCGCTCGGAACCGACGATACGCGTGCTTGGCCGGTCGCCCGTCCTCGAACACGACCATCGAGCTCACCACGCTCGTGCCCTGCATGTGGCTGACGTCGTAGCACTCGATCCGCCTGGGCGGTCCCTCGAGCCCGAGCGCGTCGGCGAGCTCCCGCAGCGCGGTGTCGGTCTTCCCGCGGTCGGCGAGCCACCGCACGCGCTCCTGCTCGAGCGCGTCCTGCGCGTTTCGCTCGGCGAGCTCCGCAAGGTGACGCTTCTTGCCTCGCTGCGGCACGAGGATCCGGACCGGGCCGCCGCGGCGCTCGGCGGCGAACGCCTCGAATGCTTCCGTTTCCGGTATCGGCACGGGCACGACGATCTCGGGCGGCAGGGCCGCAGCGACCGTGTAGTGCTGCCGCAGGAATGACGCGAGCACGTCGGGCGCGAGCGCGCCCTCCGATCCCTCGAGCGAGAAGTGATCGCGGCTGGTAATCGTGCCGTCGCGCACGCGGAAGACCTGCACGACTGCGTCGCCATCCGCGACCGCGGCTGCGTGCACGTCGAAGTCGTCGCCTTTGTAGGAGTGCACCTCCTGACGGTCGAGGGTGCGTTCGATCGCGACGAGCCGATCGCGCAGGGTCGCGGCACGCTCGAACGCGAGCGCGTCCGATGCCTCGTGCATTTCCTTCTTCGTGTCGCGGGCCAGCGCTTCATACCGGCCTTCCAGGAAGAGGACGCTCTTATCGATCGTCCCGCGGTATTCGTCGCGCGTCGTGTTCCCGACGCACGGCGCAGTGCAGCGCTTGAGGTGGAAGAGAAGGCACGGACGGCCGCCGGGAAGTGCGGACGGCGGGACGGTCCTTCCCCGGCCGTCCTCGCCGGCGACGATGTTCAGCTTGCAGGTGCGGTAGGGGAAAAGCTTCTGCAGGAGATCGAGCGACTGATCGACCGATTTCGCGTTCGCGAACGGACCGAAGTAGCGCGCGCTGCGGTCGCCGAGCGTGCGCGTGCGCAGGATCCGGGGAAAGTCCTCTCCGAGCGTGACCTTCACATACGGATAGGACTTGTCGTCCTTGAGTCGGATGTTGTAGCGCGGGTGATGCTGCTTGATGAGGTTCGACTCGAGCAGATATGCCTCGGAGATGCTGTCGGTCAGGACGTACTCGAGGCGTTCCGCGCGCTCGACCATGCGCACGTGCCGGACTTCGAGACTCGGCCCGAAGTACGCGCGCACGCGGTCGCGAAGGACGTCCGCCTTTCCGACGTAGAGCACCCGTCCCTTCGCGTCCTTGAACAGGTAGACGCCCGGTTTCGCCGGAAAGGAGGCGACCTGCGCCTCGAGCGACTCCCGCCGCGATGCCTTGTCCACCTATCGAGTATCCCGGCTGGGGGGCTCCGCCCCCCAACCCCCCGACGTCCGCATCCCGGCTTATGCTTCCACAACGCAGATGGGGGGTTCCGCTCGGTGAAAGAGACGACTGTCACTCCGAAGCGGGCGCGCCGGTCCGTCCAGTCGGTGGATCGGGCGCTCGACCTGCTCGAGGCACTCGTGGCCGCGGAAGGCGAGGTGGCGATCACGGCGCTCGCCACTCGCACCGGCCTTCACGTCAGCACCGTCCACCGGCTCCTTGCGACGCTTCTCCGGCGCGGCTACGTACGTCAGAACCCGGAGACCAGCCGCTACTACGCCGGGGCCAAGCTCGCGACGCTTTCAGAGGGCCGCTCGCGATTCGGCGAGCTCCGGCTTCGCGCGCGACCGCTCCTTCGATCGCTCACCGAGGCAACGCGCGAGACGGCGAACCTGGTGGTGCTCGACGACCTGCAGGCGGTCTACATCGAGACGATGCCCTCGCCGCAGGTCGTGCGTCTGTTCACCGCCGTCGGAAACCGCACGCCCCTCCACGCGACCGGCGCCGGCAAGGCTCTCCTCGCGAACCTCCCGGCCACTCGCCGCGACGCCCTGCTCGAACGCCTCGATCTGCGCGGCTACACCGCACGGACGATCGTCGATCGCGCGGCTCTGCGCCGGACGCTCGACGAGGTCCGCGAGAAGGGCTACGCCCTGGACGACGAGGAGTACGACGAAGGCGTGCGCTGCGTCGCGGTCGCCGTTGTCGGGCCGGCCGGCAAGGACACGGCCGCGGGCGCGCCGGTCGCCGCGCTCTCGATCTCCGCGCCGGCCAGCCGCATGACCCGGCAGCGCTGCGCCGAGATCGCCCCGGTCCTGCGGCGCGCCGCGGTGGAGCTCGCCGACGCGCTCCGCGATCAGGCCGGAGCGGCCTCCTGACGACCACAGCGACGGTCCGCGCCGGGCTGCGCGGGGCGCCGCTCGTGCGTGGCCTGGTCGCCCTGCTCGGTCCGGCGAAGGTGCTCGGCGCCCACGAAGACCTGCTCCTGTACGAGTACGACGGCGCCGTCGACACGGCGACGCCCGACGCGGTCGTGCTCCCGGACAGCACCGCGGACGTCGCGGCCCTCGCGCGCTTCTGCCACGAGCACTCCGTTCCGATCGTTCCCCGCGGGGCGGGCACGGGACTCTCGGGCGGCGCGATCGCGGTCGAGGGCGGCGTCGTTGTCTCGTTCGCACGGATGGCCCGCATCCTCGAGATCGACGTTCCGAATCTCCGTGCGGTCGTGCAGCCGGGCGTCATCAACCTGCACCTTTCGACGGCGGTCGCACCACACGGCCTTTACTTCGTGCCCGACCCGTCGAGCCAAAAGGCCTGCACCCTCGGAGGCAACGTCGCCGAGAACTCCGGCGGACCGCACACCCTCGCGTATGGCGTCACCAC